>CAZDJY010000022.1:0-7302 GCA_964505835.1 uncultured Zetaproteobacteria bacterium
TAAGACGGAACACTCCGTCAGTTTGACCGTTTACACAAAATTCAGGACACCCCCATGGGATCAACTATCTGATGATGAAACCAGGATGATTTACCGTAAGATTATTACAAAATCTCGCGAGTCAGGGCACTTAATCTCATTTAAAATCCATTGTGATTCTGTTGACACTGTTCGCATTCTTAAAGTTACTGTTATCCCTCTGCCACAGAACTGGATGGAACTTCGCTTTGAATTAACTAAAGAAACGAAACGTGATCCAGAGACTGTACGCCATCTGTCTGAAGAGAATCGAGGCATCATAACGATGTGTAGTTATTGTGGAGACTTAAAAGACAGGCAAGGAAACTGGAAAGCAATTGAAGCAGAGATTTCAGACAGTGATCTGTTTGCAAAAACACAATTACCTCAAATTAGCCATGGTATATGTCCAGGTTGCAAAACAAACTTCCTTAAATCGATACACGAAATTAGTCGCTAAAGTGCATGGCCGCTTTTGGCCGAACACAGTCGGTCGCAAATGTCACAATTATCCAGAGTTTAGAGGAGTGCAGGTTTGGATTACATTCACCCGTAGGTTTATTCCAATAGCCTGCTGAATTGGTTGCCGTCTGCAGTTGGCTAAACCTCGACAATTGTGTAACGACTCAAAGAAGATATTCAGTGTTATCTATAATATGCGATTGGAATTTCCATATAGACAGGAGACCAATCGTTGTGACGAAGCTTCGTTACTTTAACAAAGCCATGATGCGATCCATTTCATCATCGAAATCGTCATCATCCTGGCGCATTTTTTCTATCTTTCTCACCGCATAAAGAATCGTCGTATGATCCTTGCCACCAAACTGCTCGCCGATTTCCGGCAGCGACAGGGTGGTTAAATCCTTGGCCGCATACATGGCTACCTGCCTGGGAAAAGCGAGGGTGCGACTGCGTTTGGATGAGCGCATCTCGCGCGGATTGATATTGTAATACGAGGCGACCTTCTTCTGAATATCCTCGACTGATATGGCGCGCACCTCTTCATGCAGCAGATCGCGCAGCACATGGCGGGCGAAATCAATATCGATGGTGCGCCCGGTCAGCGTTGCATGAGCGGTTAAACGGGTTAGTGCGCCTTCAAGCTCACGCACATTGTTGGTGATACGCGAAGCCAGCAACTGGGCTACATCACGATCCAGGTCCACACCGGCAAGTTCCGCCTTGCTACCCAGAATCGCTAGCCGGGTTTCCAGATCGGGCGGCTGAATATCGGCTACCAGCCCCCAGTTGAAGCGGGAACGGAGACGCTCCATTAAATTGGTCAAATCCCTGGGCGAACGATCCGAGGTCAGGATGATCTGCTTCTTCAACTCATGCAGCGCATTAAAGGTGTGAAAGAATTCTTCCTGGGTGCGATCCTTGCCGGCGATAAACTGGATATCGTCGATAATCAGCACATCCACCTTGCGGTACTGATTGCGGAAATCCTCGGTAGAGCCGTTACGGATTGCCTGAATGAGCTCGTTGGTGAAACGCTCGCCGGTGCGGTAAGCGATGCGGGTATGATTCTGGGCAATCAGCGCATTGGCAACAGCATTGATCAGGTGTGTTTTGCCCAGGCCCACGCCGCCGTAAAGATACAAAGGATTATAAATTTCACCCGGTTTATCGGCGACAGCTCGACTTGCGGCATGGCAGAATTCGTTGCTGGAACCGACGACAAAATTCTCAAAGGTGAATCTCGGGTCGATATAACCATCGACCATCATCTTCTCGTCCGCTTTGGCGGACTTGCTGGCCTGCTCTTCGATGGCCGTTTCCAGACTTGAATCGACCAGGAACCGGACATCGACGGCGACATTGGTGATGCCCTGAACGGCATCGATAATCTGTTGTCCGTAAGAGGATTTCAGCCCATCGAGAAAAAAACGATTGGACACCTTCAACACCAGTGTCTGCTCGTCCAACTCGGGTACGACCGGCCGGATCCAGGCATCGAACCGGGATGCGGGGATCTCGCTCTGCAGCTTATCCAGCACCTGTTGCCAGATGGATTCGCATGCCGATGGGGTGGAAGGGTTTGTCATTGGCTGAATAGTACATGCTTGGCTGTTTGCATCCAGCGCTTAACCATGGGATGATGGATCGCACGCTTGTGACTTGACACTCAAACTGCTGCATTTATCATGCGCGACCCTTTAAAAAGCAATGCATTGGATGGATGGCCGGCAGGTTATCACTCCAAGGCCTTGATTTAGAACGGGGTTCGATGAGTGGCAAAGCATTTATGCAGTTCATCGGACGAGAAAATATCGGGATCAGGAGATCACCATGAGCTTTACCTATAAGCCAAGCCGAATTCGTCGCGCCCGCCGTCATGGCTTCCGCGCCCGCATGGCTACCCGCGCCGGCCGCGCGATTTTAAATCGCCGTCGTGCCAAGGGTCGTAAGCAGCTGAGCGCCTGATTCTATTTGAATCAGCGTTATCGGCCTTCTTGTCGTTTACGCTCAAAATCTGATTTTGCCGGCATGCGTAAGGGCCGGCGAATCAGTTATGGCGGCATTCGCCTTGTTTATAAAAGCAATGCACTTGACCATTCGAGACTGGGTCTCGCCGTGTCCAGAAAGTTCGGCAATGCAGTGCAACGCAACCGTTTCAAGCGCCAGCTACGCGATGCCTTTCGCCGCCACATCTGCCAATCTATGCACCTTGATATCCTTGTGATTCCAACTCGTTCCTTTACCGGGATCCAGTATGCTGCCGATGATTTCCTGCATGCTTTATCCATCATACAGAAGAAGTTGAACAACCGTGGCTGAGCAGACTTCGGGTATCGCCAAACGGATGGTGCGCGGTCTGGTACGCGCCTATCAGTTGTGTATTTCGCCAGTTCTACCTTCGCGTTGTATCCATACGCCGACGTGTTCATCTTACATGATTGAGGCTGTCGAACAGCATGGTGTATTGCGCGGTGTTTGGCTTGGCTGCAAACGTTTGTTACGGTGCCACCCGTTTTCCAGGGGCGGCTATGACCCTGTACCCAAATAGATTTACGGAGTAACCCAATGGATCAAAAGAATATGTTCCTGGCCTTTGCCCTTTCGATGGCCGTATTGCTGGGCTGGAGTTGGCTTTTCCCGGGCCCTGAGAATCAGCCGTCAGTCGCCACGACGCAGAGTGAAAGCGCTACGCCTGCAACGAAGAAGGCAGCTGCGCCATTGGTTCCGCCAGTCGCACAGACTGAGGCGGGCGCTGACAATGCTGCACCGCAGGCGCCGATTGTCTCCGGTGAAACCTTCAGTCTGTCCAACGATGTTCTGGATCTGGAGATTAACGATAAAGGCTGGATTACCCGGGGCGTCCTCAAGCCTTATAAGGAATCCATCGAGCCGGGTGCAGACAGCGTGGCCTTCCTGAATATGGGGGACAAGCAATCGGTGTATGTGAATTCCGGCATCATCGGCGGCGCGCAGACACAGCCATTCAAGCTGGTAAAACAGGCGGACGGCAAGCTTACCCTGCGTGCCGAGCTCGATCATGGTCGTGTATGGCAGCGTCAGCTCTCGCTCGCCCCCGGATCCTATAACCTGACCATCACCGACACCCTGAAGGATGGTGCCGGGCTGAAGATGTATCATCAGGTGGTGGAGCGCTATCCGAACAAGAAGCTGAACACCTTCTACGAGCATATGGGGCCAACGGCCTTTTTGAACGGCAAGCTTGAAGAACCGGATTATGACGATCTGGACGAGGTTGGCGCGATTCGTAAGGCTTCCGTCGGCGGCTGGGCGGGCATCATGAACCGCTATTTTATTGCCGCCATTGTTGCCAACCCGGAGCAGGATTATCCGTATTACTTCAAGGGTAACGGGCGCTCCTATCAGGCTGGCCTGATGGATGACGGGATCGTCAACGGCAAGGACGTAATTTTCAAGACCCGCATGTTTATTGGTCCCAAATCGATCCCGATGCTGAAGACGGCCGATGCAAATCTGGAACGCAGTATCGATTACGGCTGGTTTGCCTTTATCGCCAAGCCGATGCACAGCTTTTTGACCTGGATGTATCATTACGTAGGCAACTACGGCTGGTGCATCATCCTGCTGGTGCTGTGCATCAAGATCCTGTTCTTCTGGCCGACCCAGAAATCCTATGAATCCATGGCCGGTATGCGCAAATTACAGCCCGAGATGGCGCGCATGAAGGAATTGTACGGCGATGATCGTCAGCGGATGAGTCAGGAAATGATGGCTTTGTATAAGAAGCATAAGGTCAATCCGCTGGGTGGCTGCCTGCCGATCGTGATTCAGATTCCGGTGTTCTTTTCTCTGTATAAAGTGCTGCTGATGTCCATCGAAATGCGTCAGGCGCCGTTCATCGGCTGGATTCATGATATGTCAGTGCAGGATCCGTATTTCGTGCTGCCGGTGATTATGGGCCTGTCGATGTTTGTGCAGCAGAAGTTGAACCCCCAGCCAGCCGATCCGATGCAGGCCAAAGTGATGCAGTTTCTGCCCCCGGTATTCACCATCCTGTTTCTGTTCTTCCCGGCCGGCCTGGTGTTGTACTGGGTCGTTAATAATGTGCTGTCGATTGCCCAGCAGTGGTATGTATTGAAGGTGAAACAGGCGCTGTAGGGCCCGGCGGCGTGCTGATCTGAGGCTGTCTTGGGCGATTCGACGATTGCTGCCATAGCCACGCCGCCTGGGCGTGGCGGTGTCAGCATTATCCGTCTTTCAGGCTCGCGGGCCGTGCAGATCGCCGGAGCTCTGTGTCAACAAGATCATCCGGACTGGTCTCCCAGAAGTGCACATCTTTGCGACTGGTATGATGCTGACGGCGATGTACTGGATGCTGGCGTGCTTATCTTTTTTCCATCCCCCAACTCTTATACCGGGGAAAACGTGATCGAATTGCAGGGGCATGGCAGCCCGGTGTTGATGCGCGCTCTGCTGGCGCGCCTGTTTGAGCTTGGCTGCCGGCCGGCTGAGCCGGGTGAATTTACCCGCCGGGCCGTCGAACATAATAAAATGGATCTGTCGCAAGCCGAAGCTGTAGCGGCTTGTATCGATGCGGCCACCTTGCGTGCCGGCAAACAGGCGCAGCGGCAGTTGCAGGGTGACTTCGGGCGGGCGATTGAAGGGCTAATGGACCGGTTGACGGGGCTTGTTGCTCATGTTGAGGCCAGCCTTGATTTTCCCGAAGAGGAAATCCCCGATTTATTCTTTAGCCGACTGGGCGAGCAGATGCGTGAGGATGTGCTGCTACCTATCAAGCGCTTACTGGCTTCGGCGGCACTTGGCGAACGCCTGTTCGACGGAGCTTGCGTGGCCATTATTGGTGCGCCCAATGTCGGCAAGTCCAGTCTGCTCAACAAGCTGGCCGGTCGGGAGCGAGCCATCGTCAGTGATATTCCCGGCACAACGCGCGATGTGCTGGAAGTGGATTTCGAGGTGCACGGCATCCCGGTGCGTCTGGCCGATACGGCCGGTATGCGCGCCAGCGACGACGTGATTGAACGGGAGGGCGTGCGCCGGGCTGTTCAAACCGCCGATCAGGCTGATGTGGTTGTGTTTGTTGCCGATGCCGGAAACCCGCAGAGCTGGGCCGACTTGCCCGCAGCCGATATCTACCTGATGAACAAGATGGACCTTGCCACCGGGACCATAGCGGAAGACTTTATGCCGATTTCGGTCAAGCTGGGCGAGGGTCTGGAGGAGTTGCAGGATCGACTAGCTGCATTGCTCGGGGATATGGATATATCGGCGGAGACTGTTGTCGTTACGCGTGAGCGTCATCGTCAGGCGCTGGAGGAGGCCATGAGACTGATCGAGGCGGGTTTAAACCGACTGGACGATGAATCGGCACTGGATTTGGTTGCTATGGACTGGCGTTGCGCCTGGGCGGCCTTAGGCGGTATTCTTGGCATTGGCGATGTTGAATATATCCTGGATCGTGTTTTTTCAGAGTTTTGTATCGGAAAATAGAGGGAAAGGCCTCTTTTTTTATGATTTCCTTGCCTTAGCAGCCGGTTTTGAGCCATAATGCACGTCCATTTGACAACATGCATGTGGAGGGGATGGTTGGGACATCGCGCTATAAACATCCTAACTATCTGATTATATTGAATAATTTGGAGATGTTATGTCAGCAAAATATCCTGTAATTTCAGTTACCGGCTCTTCAGGCGCCGGCACCAGTACCGCCAAGGTTGCTCTGGAGCATATCTTTCGTCGTGAGAAGGTAACGCCGGCGATCGTGGAAGGTGATTGCTTTCATAAATTCGACCGCATGGAGTTCCGCGCTAAGGCGGCGGAATTTGAGGCTGCCGGAAAACGCCTGAGTCACTTCTCCGATGAAGCCAACCTGTTCGACAAGATTGCCGAACTGTTCGATTCCTATCGCCGTACCGGCAAGGGCTTGGCGCGCACTTATGTGCACGATGATGAGGAAGCCAAGCTGTATGGGGTAGATGCGGGCAAGTTCACGGACTGGCGTGAAATCGGTGAAGGTAGCGATTTGCTGTTTTATGAAGGCCTGCACGGTGGTGTGGAAGAGGTTCGCCCGTTTGTCGATCTGATGATGGGTGTCGTTCCGGTCGTGAATCTGGAATGGATTCAGAAGATTCATCGTGATACCGCTATGCGCGGTTATTCTACGGAAGCTGTGGTCGACAACATCCTGCAGCGCATGCACGACTATATCCATTTCATCACCCCGCAGTTCACCAATACGGATATTAATTTCCAGCGTGTTCCGCTGGTGGATACCTCCAACCCGTTTGTGGCTCGCGATGTACCTACCCCGGACGAGAGTCTGATTGTGATTCGCGTGCGCAAGCCCGAACAGTGGGGCCTTGATTTCCCATGGCTGACGGCAATGATCCACGATTCGTTCATGTCCCGTCGCAATACTCTGGTTGTACCGGCAGGCAAGATGGTGCTTGCTATGGAGCTTATTCTTACTCCGATCATGCATGAGCTGTTGGAGAAACGCCGTAAAGCTGCCAAGTAAGCGGCTATCGGATACATCTTATTAAGGGGCCGTAAGGCCCCTTTTTTTATGCCGCTGGATTTGTCGATGGGATATGCCTAATCTTGCCGGTCCATGAACAAACAAGATAAAATGTTTCACGTGAAACATCCGGATTCTGTGGATGTCATCATCGTTGGTGCTGGGCATGCCGGCTGCGAGGCTGCATGGGCGGCAGCTGGTCGAGGTGCCCGGGTTCGCCTGATTACCCAGAACCTGGATACTATTGCCAAGATGTCCTGCAATCCGGCGATTGGCGGTATCGGCAAGGGCCATCTGGTGCATGA
>CAZDJY010000022.1:7402-14933 GCA_964505835.1 uncultured Zetaproteobacteria bacterium
GAGACATTGTATCAGAGAGAATTGAAGCTGGGGCGGCTCAAAACCGGCACGCCACCCAGGCTGGACAAGCGTAGTATTCACTGGGATGCGCTACAGAGTCAGGCTGGAGAAACGGATGTGATGCCGTTCTCTCTGCTTAACGAGCAGGTTGTTGCGGGGCAGATTCCATGCGCCATTACCCGCACCACGGAGGAAACGCATAGAATCATCCGTGATAATCTAGAACGATCCCCGATGTATTCGGGTCAGATTGAAGGCACGGGGCCAAGGTATTGTCCAAGCATCGAGGACAAGGTTGTGCGCTTTGCTGATAAGGACAGCCACCAGATTTTTCTTGAGCCGGAAGGGCGGGATCATGCCGAGGTGTACCCCAATGGTATCTCAACTTCTTTGCCTATCGATGTGCAATGGCGGTTTATACGTTCGATCCCCGGGCTGGAGGATGCTGTCATTATTCGTCCCGGGTATGCCATTGAATATGACTATGTGGATCCAACGGAACTGAAATCGACCCTGGAGACCAAGAAGGTCAGTGGACTGTTTCATGCCGGCCAAATCAATGGTACGACGGGTTACGAAGAAGCGGCTGCTCAGGGCTTGCTGGCCGGTATCAACGCTGCAGCCAAGGCTCTTGGACTGGATAGCTGGGTTCCCGATCGCTCCGAGGCATACCTTGGCGTTATGGTTGATGACCTGGTTTGCAAGGGCGTGTTGGAACCGTATCGTATGTTTACTTCCCGGGCAGAATTCAGGTTATTGTTACGCGAGGACAACGCGGATTTGCGCCTTGGCCAAACAGCCATTCGGCTGGGCTTGTATGGCGATGAGCGTAAGCTGCACTTTGAGCAGCGAAAAGGGCTTCTCGATGGCCTAATGCAAAATGCTCATGGCATGACTATTGGTAGCGGTCAGATATGGCAGCAGCGCCTGCATCAAAGAAATCTACCAGTCCCATCGCAGGGGATGGGCTTCACAGCTTTTTGCCATCGCAACGATGTAGATGTTGATGCAGCGATTGGCTTGCTGGAACCTGCAGCGGTACTGACGCCGAGGGATAGACATAGCCTGCGTGCCCTGATCCATTATGACGGGTATCTGGATAAGCAGGGTATTGAGGTTGAGCGTTTTCGCCAACTGGAAGGAAAAACCATTCCCGATGACTTTGATTATAGCCAGGTACGAGGGCTCAGCATTGAAAGTCGCCAGCGTCTGGCTAGTGCGCGTCCTGCAACCCTCGGCCATGCGGCGCGTTTGACCGGCGTAACGCCGGCAGCACTGACCTGTCTGGTGATGCACATGCGGCAATTCGATGGGCGTTAAGGTTGATTGCTCGGCCTATGTGGCAGAAGTGCTCAAGTTCAGAAGGGCACTGAATCTGACATCCATTGCCGATGCTGATTTGTTTGAGCAGCGCTTTATCAATCCTTCTCTGGCCTTGGTTGCCAGTATGCCTGAAAGGGGGCGCTTACTGGACATTGGCAGTGGCATGGGCGTGCCGGGCATCCCATTATTGTTAGCCCTTCCCGGCTTGCAGGGTGTGTTGGTGGAGCGCCGAAAAAAACGAACCGAGTTTCTGCGCCATGTTATCCGCACTCTGGGTTTGAATGCCATGGCCTATGATGCAGATATTCGTGCCCTTGATCCACTTCAGGTGGATGTTTGCGTAGCGCGTGCGGTAACCGATGAGGCAGGGCTTTTACGCATGTGCGCTCCGCATATGGTTGCCGGTGGCAGGGCGGTGCTGCCGGTGCCGAGGGAGTCGAAGGCGGTCGTGTTGGATGGCTGGGAGTTGAAGGAAGAGCAGCGGATAGCAACGGGTGTCGAAGCAGGCGACGAACAACTGGTTCGCTGCTATCGTTATGCTTGATGCACGGGGAGGAGGTTTCACGTGAAACATAGTGGCTTGGGGCCGGTAATGGCCATTGCCAATCAGAAGGGCGGTGTGGGTAAAACCACGACCAGCATCAACCTGGCTGCTTCATTGGCGGCTCTGGATCGGCGCGTGTTATTAATCGATCTCGATCCGCAGGGAAATACCACGTCAGGCTTGGGCGTGGAAAAGAGTCAGGTTCAGCGCGGCACCTACGATGTGATGATGCGCGATTGCGAGCTGTCGGACGCCGTGATGCAGACCGGCGTTGATGGGTTGTTTGTCTTGCCAGCCAGCATGGATTTGGCCGGGGCCGAGGTTGAGTTAGTCAATGAGGCCGAGCGTGAGCAACGTCTTTCCCATGCGTTTTCATCCTACGCAGGAGAAGCCTTTGATCATGTCCTGATCGATTGCCCGCCGGCTTTAAATCTTTTGACTGTCAATGCATTGACGGCATCGGACAGGGTGATGATCACTCTGCAAACGGAATTTTATGCCATGGAGGGTTTGACCCAGTTGATGGATACGATTCGCCGCATACGAAAGAGTTTAAATCCACAGCTTGATATGGATGGCATTCTGCTGACCATGGTAGATCGTCGAAATAATCTTGCTGTGCAGGTCGAGCAGGAAGTGCGTGAGTATTTTGGGGCGCAGGTCTATCGCGAGGTTATTCCACGCAATGTGCGCTTGTCTGAGGCGCCGAGCTTTGGGGTTCCGGTGATGTATCACGATGTGCGTTCGACGGGCGCACAGGCCTATCTTGCCGTGGCTCAGGAGCTGATGCAGCGCCACGCTTTATAATCGCAAACAGAAAGAGGGAAGCATGAAACAGCAAAAGAAGAGAGGGCTCGGAAGAGGGCTGAACGCTTTATTGGCGGATGAACCGACACCTGAGGTGTTGAAGCAGGCGACCCGGATCGCCATCTCAGCGATACGGCCGAACAGTTATCAGCCGCGTACCCGTTTTGCAGAGGATGAACTAAGCTCGTTGACCGAGTCGATACGTCGAGAGGGCGTGTTGATGCCGATTCTGGTCCGACCCAAGGGGGATGGCTACGAGTTGATTGCCGGGGAGCGGCGCTGGCGCTCATCCCAGGCTGCGGGCCTGACCGAGATTCCCGCCGTCGTTCGCGATGTAGACGATATGCAGGCCCTGGAGCTGGCGATTATCGAGAATGAGCAGCGCGATGATCTGACCGCCATCGAATCGGCACGCGCCTATCATTTGATGATGCACGAGTTCGATTGCACCCAACAACAGGTGGCTGAGAAAATAGGCGTATCACGCGTGCAGGTGAGTAACCTGATTCGCTTGCTTCAATTAAACGAAGAAATTCAAAAAATGATTGAAAAACGGGAACTTAGCATGGGTCAGGCCCGGCCTCTCGTGGGCCTTCCCGTGGCTAGCGCCATGCGCCTGGCGCACCAGTGCCTGCATGAAGGCTGGTCGGCCAGACAGATGGAGAAAGAAGCGAAAAAACTGGCTCGAGTGCCGACAGGGGCTGCTAATAAAGCAAAGAAGGATGCCGATGTCGAGGCGCTGCAGGATGAACTGACGCGTAAACTCGGGCTGCCGGTGGATGTGCATTGCAAAAAAGATGGTTCAGGCGATCTGCGCATTCGCTATACGCGCCCGGCGGAACTGGACGGCGTACTGCGCAAATTGCGCAGCTGATCGGGGTCTTGCTATCAGCCATGATGATTGATCGTTTTGGATATCTCCGTTGCAGGTAGCAGGGCAGGCCTACCGGGCGGTAAATTGGCACCAAGAGACGGCTGCTACTGGCGATGGCGCCGTGCAGTGGATCGAACAGCGCTTGCTGCCGCACCGCTTCGAACAGGTTTGCAGCAAGGAAGCAGAGCAGGTCGCCGTCGCTATCGAGAGCATGCAGGTGCGTGGAGCGCCGAGCATTGGCGCCGCTGCTGCTTATGGTCTTGCTCTGGCCTGGCAGCAGGATCAGGGACGTTTCTTCGAGCATTGGCTTCCGCGTTTCCGCGCCACCCGTCCGACGGCGGTCAACCTGTTTGATGCCTGTGATGTTATGCAAAACTGTGCGAAGAGCGAGGCGAGCGCCGATGCGATGGTCGAGCGGGCTATCGCTTATGCCGATGCGGAGGTGGCGGCCAATCAACGCATGGGCAAACATATGGCCGAGTTGCTTGCCGTTGGTCAGCGGCGCATCCTGACGCATTGCAATGCCGGCTGGCTGGCAGCTGTGGACTGGGGAACGGCCACCTCGGGTATCTATCATCTGCAGCAGGCGGGCGAGTCGCCCTTTGTCTGGGTGGATGAAACCCGACCTCGGCTTCAGGGCGCCCGGTTGACGGCATGGGAACTGCAGCAGGCCGGCATTGATTGTCGCCTTCAGGCCGATTCTGCGGCTGCATGCTTGATGGCAGAAGGTAAGGTGGACGCGATCGTTGTCGGTGCCGACCGAATCGCCGCCAATGGTGATGTTGCCAATAAGGTGGGCACCTACGGCCTGTCGCTTGCAGCGCGTGAACACGGTGTGCCGATGTATGTGGTCGCCCCGGGCTCAAGCTTTGATGCCGACTGTCCCTCGGGTCTGGATATTCCCATCGAGATGCGCGGCGATGAAGAAGTAACTATGATGGATGGTATGGATGCCTCGGGAGCCATTCGGCAGGTCAGGGTTGCTGCACAGGATGTGGCTGCCCATAACCCGGCCTTTGATGTGACGCCGTACAGGAACCTGACAGCCATCGTCAACGAGCAGGGGATATGGCGCCCTTAAGGGCGACGATGCTATTGCTTTGCCTGCTGTTGCAGGCAGGCATCGCTCTTGCTGCAGAAGCTGAGCAAATCAATTTTATCGATATCACTGGCTTGCAACGTACAGAGCAGCGCACGGTTCTGCGCGAGTTGCCGTTTGCGGTGGGCGATAAGTGGCAGAAAGGCTTTGCCGTGACCGGTGAGCGCTGGCTGCGTAACCTCGGTATCTTCTCTGAAGTGACCATTAGCCCGCCGGATGCAGCAGGTCATGTCAGTATCCGGGTGCATGAGCGCTGGTCGCTTTGGCTGCTGCCGCAGGCAAGTCGATCAGATGGCGGCGCAACCTCTGCCGGTCTGGCGCTGGATGAATATAATCTTTGGGGTCTGCAACACCATCTGCGACTGGCCTATCGGGAAGATACCGGCAAGAATTTTTCATCTGCAAACGGCTCATCCTATGCCTTTGGATACGACTGGCGGCGAGTGAATGATTCGAAACTAAACATCAGCATATCCGGGAACTGGGGACGCTCGGTTTTTGATGCCTATCAGAACGGCTTGCTGGCATCGGAATACCTGCAGGACAGCCGTAGTGCGGCGCTTGCGTTTAGCTATGCCCTTGGCCCGGTGCCGGGCGAAGGTTGGGGCGTCAATGCCGGCATATCGGGCAGCAACAGTAGCTTTACTTTGCAGACCGGGCCGCCGCAGCCCGATGTGGCGGGTAGCCGCAAGCGGACGCTATCCGGCGGTATCAGCTACCGGCAGGTGGATGACCAGATTACCTGGTTCTCGGGCTCGGCCTTTGATTATTCTTTGTCGGTGACGCCAAAGCTGTTTGGCTCTACCCTCAATGTATATCGCCAGACGGGCTCAGCCAGAACCTATGTGCCGTTCGACGGTCAGAATACGCTGAACCTGCGCCTGAATCTTGGCCATGCCTTTGGTGATGTGTTGCGTGATGGCCTGTTCGATCTGGGGAACCGAAATGGGCTTCGTGGTTACTATCCCGGCGAGGTGCAGGGCAAGGCCTATGCATTGGGAAGTATTGAAGGGCGCTATCTTTTGAAGCCGGACTCCAATGTGCAGCTGGCGGCCTTCAGCGATATGGGCTACGTGACCGGCAAGGGCTCGCAGGTCAATGGCAGGAATGTTTATATTGGCATAGGGGGCGGCATCCGCTGGACCTTGCGCTGGCTGGTCAACGGTACGATTCGGGGCGATGCTGCCTATGGCTTTGCCACGCGGCGCTGGCGCTTTTATCTGGGCACAGGGCAGGCCTTTTAGGAAAGGTCTGAATGTTGCAGTCGTTTTAAGACATTTAGGGAAGGTCTGTCGGCATGGCTGGACGAATGGGCCGGCCCGGGGGTAAGGTAGCCGGCATCAAATCGTGTGGAGCAGCAATGAAACGAACAGCAATCTATCCAGGCACTTTTGATCCGGTCACACTCGGCCATGTCGATGTCGTCAAACGCGGCTTGAAGTTGTTTGATCGGGTGGTGATAGGGGTTGCGGCGAATCCGAACAAAAAGCCGTTGTTCGATTTGGATTTGCGGCTAAATATGGTCAGCGAGACATTTGCTGATGAACCGCAGGTCACTGCTGTAGCCTTTTCCGGTTTGTTGGTGGATCTGGCCCACGAGCAGCAGGCCCATGCGATCCTGCGGGGCCTGCGTGCGGCCTCGGATTTTGAGTACGAATTTCAGATGGCGACAATGAACCGCAGACTGGATGAAAAGATCGAGACTGCCTTCGTCATGGCCCGAGAGGATTACACCTTTGTGTCATCCCGCTTTATTCGGGAGATTTCCGGCATGGGTGGGGATGTCTCCGAACTTGTTCCGGCGGCTGTGCTGCCTTATTTGGAGTCAGTCACATAAAGCCAGGTTAGGCATGCAATATTCTCCCTCATTATCTGTTGGGCACGCATGACAAGGCACTATAGTGAAGTAGCTCCTTTATGTTTGGAATTCAGCATCAGCCTTGTTCGTTAGAAGCCTCCAACGCCACCACCACCTCCACCACAGAATGGCGGAACACAGCTACCACCACCGCCAGTTGGCGTTTTAGTTACTGTGCCATGTTCAAGTTCCAGCTTGGCCTTGTTGGCTAGGCTGCCTTCCACTTTCCCTTCAGCTTCATATTCACTGAATGCGAGAGCACCGTTCACATCAGTATGAAAGCCTTCGATATCTACTTTAACCTTACTGGCATTTAGGTGAGCGACTTGAGGGATAGCTGAGCTGACACCATTGCCATCGGTTACAGTACAAGAATAAAGATCAATGCTGCCAAGCTTTGATTTGGCTTCGATTTCATTGCCGACATACTCGGCATTGATTTCGACCCGATTGAGATAATCAAGTGCCGCATGCACTTTAACTGAGCAGCTGATCGTTCCCTTATATGAAACATCTACCGGTATATTGGCGGTAGCATCCCTGAATTTAAGCTCACCCGTGCCAACGATTGTGGCCAAGGGGTGATCCCACGCCTGTGCTTGTTCGTTAAAAGGCAAGGTGGATGGCGTTGCCAGAATATCAGTTGCCTGTACGATATTGATACTGGCAAAGCACAGAGCAAAGCCAAGTAATATAGTTTTCATTGAATGATTCATGATGAAAGCCTCCCCTGGGGGCTGAATCTGCCCTTCTTCTAATTATATAGACTAAAAAAAGGGGGGGGGGCAAGTGGAGGATTACCAATCGGCTAATTACATAGGTGCAGGTAGTAAATCAGAGTCGATAGCGAAAACATTAAGCAACCCGGTTATCTACGAGGCAGCAGCAGAGTGAATTAATTCCTTTGCAGAAAGAAAGGCATTGCAACTTCCGTACTTGAGTTCATAGGCGTGCTCGTTAATATGCGCCATCCTTGCCGGCATAGCTCAGTTGGTAGAGCACCTCACTTGTAATGAGGATGTCACG
>CAZDJY010000023.1:0-1385 GCA_964505835.1 uncultured Zetaproteobacteria bacterium
AACAGGCTCCAGTCCATGTCTGGATTTAAACGTATTTAGCAGAAAAAGTCTTTGCTGGTGTTGTTTTGATGCAGGGAAACCTGAAGTCTGGGCAAGGTCGTCGAAATTTGTGAGAGCTGGCCCTATAGTGTGGTGGTGATCTATCGCTATGCCTCGCCCTTGGGGATCTTGAGCTACGACTGGAATGAGCAGTGTTGCCGCCGTTTATGGTTGGCTGATCGATCGGATGCTATCGAATCTGGCGATGACCCTGTGTTCCGCTGGCTTGATGCCTATTTCGCCGGAGGTGTGCTACCTCTGCCGCTACTGGGCCATGCTCATACACCGTTTCAGGCGCGCTTGCGCGAAGCATTGCTATCCATTCCATCCGGTCAGACCCGAAGCTATGGTCAACTCGCGGCGCAGTTGAGCACCTCTCCGCGTGGCTTGGGTCAGGCGTTGGGGGCCAATCCGGTACCCTTGCTGATCCCATGCCATCGCATCGTCGGAGCCAATGGCATGGGCGGATTCTCCTGCGGCATTGAATGGAAAAAAAGGCTGCTGCAATTTGAACGGAACCCATGAGCTGCTAGGGTGGCTGAAATCATTTGACGAGGTGAACGATGACATTAGCAACAGCGCGCCATATTCTGGTGAGTAGTGAAGACAAGTGTAATGAACTGAAGGAACAGATCGAAGGCGGCGCCGATTTCGCCGAGCTGGCCAAACAGCATTCCAGCTGCCCGTCCGGAAAGAACGGTGGTGATCTGGGTGAGTTCGGCCCGGGCATGATGGTTCCGGAATTCGACAAGGTTGTTTTTTCAGCTGACGTGAATACGGTGCAGGGCCCTGTGCAGACCCAGTTTGGTTATCATCTGCTTGAGGTTACCAGTCGCACAGACTGAGTTTACATCTATAGAATCAAACAGGGGCGCAGAATATTGGCGCCCCTTCTTTTCAGGACCTGTTCATACTCATTTCAATGCAGTCAGCGCACCCCGAAATCCCTGGGCGGCAAGCGAATCTGGCCTGAGATATGGACCGCGATTTTGCCCTCGCCGCTATTCAATGATGGAGCTGCTGCAGCAGAGGCCTTCATCAATCCCATTTCTCGTTGCATGGGATAAACGGGTTGTTGGCTGCTCGTTTCCAATGTGACGATACGGAAGCTGGGAGCTTCCAGCGCTTTGGCCAGGGTTGCCGCTTTGGCACGGAAGTTTTTTACGGCTTGTAAGCTCAGACTCTTCTTCGCAGCATTCGATGCGCCTTCCGATATGCGAAAACTAAGACTATCCAGGTGTGCACCTTGCTTTTCGATGGCATCAATCCAGTCAGCTGCTGCATCGAGCCGCCGGGTTGTTACTTGCTCCCGCTGCACCAGCTTCCAGCCATTGCGCAGCTGTCTG
>CAZDJY010000023.1:1485-4627 GCA_964505835.1 uncultured Zetaproteobacteria bacterium
AGCCCAGGCCGGGGAAATGGATAACAGTGCTAGCAACACTAAGTATTTCATGATGATAATATGGAAGATAATCTCCTGAATCGCAAGTTGCGTCTTGTTGTAAGACCGTCGCGCAGTAGCTTTGGCGGCATGAGTCCTTTATCACCTTCACAAACCGTCACTATCATCGGAGCTGGTCTGGCCGGTTCCGAAGCCGCCTGGCAACTGGCGCGGCGCGGCATTGGCGTACGGTTGCATGAGATGCGCCCGGCTAACATGACTCCGGCGCACAAGACGGACAAATGCGCCGAACTCGTCTGTTCTAATACCTTCCGTGCGGATCATCTGGAAAATGCGGTCGGACTGCTACATGAGGAAATGCGACGTATGGATTCGTTGATCATGCGTTGTGCCGATCACGCTCGCATTCCGGCAGGTACGGCACTGGCGGTGGATCGTGAGCAGTTCTCAGCGCTGGTTACCGAGGCTTTGCAGAATGAACCGTTGATCGAATTCGTCTACGGCGAGGTCACGGAAATCCCGTTGGATGGGCTCGTGCTGATCGCATCCGGACCGTTGACCAGTGATGCCCTGTATCAGGAAATTCGGGCACTGACAGGCGAGGAGCATTTGAGCTTTTTTGATGCGATTGCGCCGGTCATTGATGGTGAATCGGTCAACATGAATATCTGCTACTGGAAGAACCGCTACGACAAGAATGTAGAAGAGGGCGAGGCCGGCGATTATCTGAATTGCCCGATGGATGAGGAGCAATACAAGGCATTTATTAAGGAGCTGGTCACTGCCGAAAAGGTCGCCTTCAAGGGCTTCGAGGATATTCCATTCTTCGAAGGTTGCATGCCGATTGAAGAGATGGCTGAGCGGGGTGAGGACACGCCGCGGTTCGGGCCGATGAAGCCTGTTGGTCTTGATCATCCTGTGACGGGTGAGAAGGCCTATGCCGTGGTACAGCTTCGGCGTGATAACCGTATGGGTTCGCTGCTGAATATGGTCGGCTTCCAGACCAAGATGACTTACGGCGAGCAAAAACGTGTTTTCACTATGATTCCGGGAATGGAAGATGCCGAGTTCTTCCGGCTGGGGAGTCTTCACAGAAATACCTTCATCAAATCACCCGCATTGCTCGATGGCACGCTGCGCTTGAAAAAAGAGCCGCGCATTCTGTTTGCCGGCCAGATCACCGGTGTTGAGGGCTATGTCGAATCAGCCAGCATGGGCCTGATGGCCGGGCGTTTCCTGGCTGATATCGCAAAGGGGCGCGTGCCCGAAGCACCGCCCGCCGATACAGCCCACGGTGCGTTGCTTGCGCATATCTCGCAGACGCGCATTGAGGATTTTCAGCCAATGAACATCAACTTCGGGCTGTTACCGCCGGGCAGGAAACGTGAGGGTAAACGCCGGTTCTCCAGAGCAGAGCGCCGCCGCGCAGTTTCAGACAAAGCTCTATCAAGTTTGCAAGAATGGTTGGAGGTAGCATCATGAGTTACAAGGAATACAAGGTGATTGAGGTGTCCGAAGGGGCGCTGGGGACGATCTTTCTCGGGGCGTCGGGTATGCCGATCAAGCAGATGGAAACCTCGCTGAACAAGGAGGCCGCTGATGGCTGGCAGCTGGTGTTTCAGGTGGTCGAGAAAAAACGTTTCTGGCTGTTCTGGTCTCGAGAAACGGTGATTATCACACTGGGTCGCTGAGTATGCTCAGCTCAGCCGAGGAAGATGCACGCGAGGAAGCACTGCGTTTGCGAGTGCGGGATCTGCCAGACGATCAGCGCAAAGCCTTTTATGCGAGCGCTGAAAAGAAGTTGAAGGATCCGGATACCTTTGCCGTGCTGAATTACCTGTTCATTGCCGGACTGCATCATTTCTATCTCGGACGCTGGCTTAGAGGCCTTATCAATCTGGCCGTATTCGCTGCGGGCATCTACCTGATGTTTCTCGATCAGTGGCGTAACGGGTTTATTGTAATCGGGGTGATTACTGTGCTTGAATTGTATGCTCTGTTTCGCTCGCAGGTGATCGTCAAGGCATACAACAACCGGGTGTCAGAGGATATCCTGGCTTCGCTGGAGACCAGGAGCGTATGAAATATCTTGGCTTTCTGATCTGCATGGCCGGCTCGGTTGGTGCGGTGCTGGTACCACCTTACAAGCTTGCGGGTATCGGTGACCCTCACTGGGGCTTTATTCTCGACGATATCGTGGCCGCTTTCGGTCAGCATATTCGGGTGTTTGACCACATCGATATGCAGATGCTGTTGATGGAATTACTGGCCATCAACGCCATCGGCATCGCCATGATGCTGTTTGCCCGGCGTTGATACTTCGGGGGCTTTTCCTTCTTTTGCTGCTGGCAGCATGTGCACCTGAAGCAAATGAGCCCCCCGCACTGAGTCATGCGGAAAAAACGAGCATTGCCCGCCTGATCTTTCATAATGAATGCGCTGGTCATACGGATTGCCTGACCTCATGGAACAAAGGGGAGGAGTTTGCCTCGCTGGGTATCGGGCATTTCATCTGGTATCCCGAGAACACCTTAGAAAAGGATAAGCGCTTCTCCGAGAGCTTCCCCGCTCTGATGCGCTTCATGCAGAAGCAAGGTATTGTCATCCCGGCCTGGCTGCATGCCGATGCAGGCTGTCCGTGGCCTGATCGATCATCCTTTCAAAGGGCGCAACAAAGTCTGAAAATGCGCCAGCTGCGTACTTTTCTTGGGCAAACTATGTCTGAGCAGGCCGATTTTATGGCCAGACGTCTGACTCATGCCTTGCCACGCATGCTTGAATCTGTTTCAAGGCAGCAGCGGCAGCATATTCACACGCAGTATGAGCGAGTGGCGACGGCGCCGATGGGCATGTATGCGTTGATGGACTATGTGAATTTCAAGGGGGAGGGCGTGAATCCGAAGGAGCGTTATCAGGAGCAGGGTTGGGGGCTGCTTCAAGTACTCAACGGAATGCACGGCAAAGCTGGTGGAGAAGAGGCTATTCGACAGTTTGCCGCTTCGGCTGAAAAGCTTCTGACCCTGCGAGTCGCTCTTGCACCGGCCCAACGCCATGAACAGCGCTGGTTGCCAGGTTGGAAGAAACGCTTGCAAACCTATGTCCGGGAGGCCTCTGGGATCAGTGAGAACAGGCCTTAAGTCGG
>CAZDJY010000023.1:4727-14865 GCA_964505835.1 uncultured Zetaproteobacteria bacterium
AGCCTGCGCGGCAGCCATTGCAGCATCGTATCAAGCGCTGCCGGCTGGATATCCCATTGCCTGGAGCGGGCTACGGATGCCAGAACCTGCCGTAGCGCTGTATCCGATTCGGGCTCCCTTGTTTGCAGGTATTCCATGGTGCCGTTCAGGCGGGTCATCAGTTCCGGCGGGCCTGAGTGCTCATTTGCCGGCCGCCAGGCAAGTAGCACAGGGCGGTTTAAATCGCGGGCCCGCTCAAGCAGATGGAACAGTGCCAAACCTATGTTGATCGGCACATCGCCGGCCGCGATGTCCAAAGCCCAGAAAGCCTTGTCCTGCAATTCCTCCAGCCATGCCTCGATCAGTGCCAGAGCCGGGCGATCTGAATCTCCGACCACCCGAATCAGGCCAAGGCGAGGGTTTTCCTGCTGCAACAGGCTTAATAGATGGGTCTTGCCGCTCATCTCGGGCGAAGTCAGCCAGATGCGTCCGCCATGCACCAGCCACAGCGCCAGACGATTGGCCGCCTGCTCGACACCGGCGTGGCGAACCCAGTCACCATAGGCAAGGTTGGTCGGTATTTTTAAAGGCAGAGTTTGTTGGTGCGCGGAGAAAGCGGTTGAGCGTGGCGGCATCAGTGGCCTTCGGCGCTGACGGCCTTGTGCATCCAGACCACCATATACTGGATACCGGACAGGCAGGTGAAGGCAAAGGTGAGCCAAAGCAGGGCGAGCTGTATCGTCTCGCCGGGCATTTGCCAGGCCATATCGGCCAGCGTGGCCAGTACGAAAACAATCTGCAAAAAGGTCGTGACCTTGGAAGCCATGGACGGCTCCATTTCCAGCTTGTGGGTGACCAGTTCATAGGCGATGGCGCCGATGATGATGATGACGTCGCGAAAGAGCACGGCAATGAACAGGAAGAGCGGAATCTGGTCGATGACGAACAGGGTTACGAAGGAGCCGATGAGCATCAGCTTGTCGGCCAGCGGATCCATGTAGGCGCCGACGATCGAACGCTGGTTGAAATAACGGGCAATAGCTCCATCGAGCATATCCGTCAGTCCGGCAATGGCCATCAGCAGCAGAGCCAGCATAGGCTGATGTTCGAGAATAGCGTAGATGATAAACGGCGTAAGCAGGATGCGCCCGAGAGTCAGTAGATTGGGGATATTTAGGATACGTTCCTGCATGCTGTTGGTCCGTGCCGCCTTAGCGTGCCAGCCAGCCATCTGCTGTCGGCGACAGACTGAGTCCGTGCCCGGCGAACCACTGGCTAAGCCATTGCTCATCCTGCTCATCTTTCAGTTCCAGCCGATATTGCCGGACGCCATGGCTCAGCTGTATAGGCCTTAATGAGGCGACGCGCGGATCGCGGCGCAAATCATCCTCGAACAGAACCTGCTCGGGCAGCGAAGCCTGGTGTTCGATTCTGATCAGGATGCCGCGATCCACTATGACGGGAACGGCCGGAGCTGTGTTGGCATACGGGTCAGCGTAGAGATCAGCAAAGGGGGTGCTGTATATATCTGTGTTGACCAGCGGATTGCCGTAAATATCAAAGCCCGGCTGACCCGGAGTTGCAGGCACATCCGGCGTTGCAACCTCGGTGGTGATGCCTGTGGCATAAGCGTCGCGGGCTTTGACTAATATTTCAAGAAGCCACTGCTGTAATTGCGGCAGCGGGTCGCCCGGCGCCAGCATGCGCGTTTCCTGAAATTCGCCGAGCCGCGTTGTGCCGCGCAGACTCAGGCTTACCTGTCGGCTGTCCAGCCAGCGCCATTGCAGGATCATGGAGTCGCCCATCCTGCTCAGGGCATAACCCCATAGCGGCGCCTGTTGAGCTGCGAATTCGCTGATCAGTGAGGCCGACTGAGCCATGCTTTGGCCGGCGGCATTGCGCATGCGAATATCCAGACTCCAGGCAGGTTGCTCCGGGATGAGCGGTATCTTGTGCGTTTCCAGATAATCCATCACACGCCTGGCATTAAAACTGATGCGAACGCCATTGGCCGTTGGCTGGGCGCGTTGCATGAAACGGATGGCACGCATGTCGGCCGGTACATCTGTCCGCGCCTGCTGCGGAACGATACGATCCCAGAGTTGTGTCAGAGCAAGCTTTGCAGCATAACGCACATTGGCATGCAGCTCCTTAAGACTTTGCCCTTGTTCATCCGGGTTGGCTGTGACCTCGACCAGCATGCGAGCATCGCTCACCGTGGCCGCATGGATCAGCGGAACGACAGACAGGCCGATAAACAAAGCCAAAGCTGGCAGCAATCGAATTCGTAGCATTATTTGATGACCCGCAAGTGGCCAACTTTGCGACCTTGCCCTGCCGGTTCTGCCTGCTCTTTCGAATCCAGCTGGCTGGACGGGGTAGATTTTTCCTCCACCTGTGACGGCGCATCGTCGTCGGCGGCCTGGATGTTGCTGCGCACAGCCTTGACGATGGACTGAATCATCTCCGGCACGCAATCGTCCCAGATGATGCCCTGTTCGAGGTCGCCTTCGGGCAGATATGTGGCCCAGATTGCATGCATCGGAATCCGGCATGGGTAGGTCGTGCCGGAAAAGGAGAAGTCTGATTCGAGCAGTTCATCGCGAATCAGAATAGGTTGCGGCATGCGCGAGTTGAGCACCAGGCGCAGGGCCGGGTCGCCGCGAAAGTGTTCGGGCACCTCGACCTCATCCAGGGTGGCATTGACAACGATATAGATGCGTCCGTGGCGGGCGAAATATTCGCGCAATTTCTTGGCTTTGGCCGCATCCGAGAAGCTCAGGCTCATCCATTCCTCCTAGGGTGCATACCATACCGGCAAGCGTGTCGATAGACAAAAGGGTGATCGCAGCTGATCCCCCCATGGTAGATTAAAAAAAGCGGAGTGGCTCTGTAAGCCGGGTTCTGTTACGTCCCTGCGAACAGGAAAGACGATGATCATTCATCTAGGCCTGCCATTGCTGGCAGGCTCGAGCAGCCTACCCGGAAGCAAACGCGGGCCACGCATAATACTTCCCTATTTGGCCTTGCTGCGGGTGGGGTTTACCTTGCCCCCGCTGTTACCAGACGGAGCGGTGCGCTCTTACCGCACCCTTTCACCCTTACCGCAGGAGCGAACTCCAGCGGCGGTCTGCTTTCTGTGGCACTTTCCCGGGGTCACCCCCGCCGGACGTTATCCGGTACCCTGCCCTGTGCAGCCCGGACTTTCCTCGGCAGACATAAAGCCTGTCGCGATCATCCGAGCCACTCCGCGGCGCCAATCGTAGGCTGTTTGAAGGCATTGCGCACTGACCTGTTTTAGCGCTTGCGGACTGTGGACGGTCTGGCCATCGTTACGCCCTATGAATCAAGATCTGTCTTCCTCCGATAATCCTTTGTTGCAAGGCCTCACCACTGAGTTGCCGCTGTTTGATCACATCAAGCCCGAACACGTTTTGCCGGCGCTCGATGCGGTGTTGGCGGCCAATCGCGCCGAACTTGATGTGTTGGTTACACAGAAGGACCCTGACTGGCAAACGCTGATGCTGCCGCTGGAAACGATGGATGAGCGCCTGTCACGGGTATGGGGGCCTGTGACTCACTTCAATGCCGTGTGTGATTCGGATGCGCTGCGTCCATTGTATCAGCAAGGCGTGGCCAAGGTGGCTGAATGGAATGCCGAGCTTGCCCAGAATGAAGCGTTGTATCCGGCCATTCGCAAGGTGCGTGAGCGGGATGATTTTACGCAACTCAGTCATGAGCGGCAGCAGGTCATCGAGCATGCCTTGCGCGACTTCCGGCTTTCAGGGGCTGAGCTTGAAGGGCCGGAAAAACAGCGGTTCAAGGCGATTCAGATGCGTCTGTCCGAGTTGGCAACACTGTTTGAGCAGCATGTGCTGGATGCGACGCGCGCTTTTGAATTACATCTGCAGGATGCAGACGATGTGGCCGGCTTGCCCGATTCCATTCTGAGTGCCGCCAGCCAGCGCGCGCGTAGCCATCAGGATTATAGCGATGGCTGGCTGTTTACACTCGATGCCCCTTCGTACATCCCGTTCATGCAATATGCCGAGGTACGGCCGCTCAGGGAGAAGATGTATCGCGCCTATGTTACTCGCGCATCGTCTGGAGAGCTGGATAACGGGCCGGTGATGGATGAATTGCTGGCTTTGCGCGGCGAGGCGGCACACCTGCTCGGTTTTGACAGCTATGCGGAATATTCGCTGGCCACCAAAATGGCAGGCACGATTGATGAGGTCACCGGTTTTTTGCGTGAGTTGGCTGTACGAAGTCGACCCATTGCTGAAGAAGAACTGGCCGAGTTGAGGAGCTTTGCTGCTGCCGAGCTCGAACTGTCGGATTTGCAGGCCTGGGATATCCCCTTTGCCTCGGAAAAGCTAAGGCAGAAAACCTACGCCATTTCCCAGGAAGAACTGAAGCCGTACTTTGCTGAAAAAAATGTTCTACAAGGCATGTTCGCCTTGGTGGAACGTCTATATGGCATCCGAATAAAAGAGAATCATGATGTTGTGAAATGGCATGAAGAGGTCCATTTCTTCGATATATTCGATAAAAATAACGAAAAGATTGCCGGTTTTTATATTGATCCTTATGCCCGGGCGCATAAGCGAGGGGGTGCATGGATGGATGAATGCATCACGCGTTGGCGTTGTCCGGATGGATCCCTGCAGCTGCCGGTTGCCTATCTGGTATGCAATTTTGATGCACCTGTGGACGGCAAACCGGCGCTGTGGACGCATCAGGAGGTAACGACGCTGTTCCATGAGTTCGGTCATGGTCTGAACCATATGCTGACTCGCATGTCCGAGCTCGGCGTATCGGGCATTCGTGGTGTGCCCTGGGATGCAGTCGAGCTGCCCAGCCAGTTTATGGAAAACTTTTGCTGGGAGCGAGAGGTGGTGGATATGTTTGCCTGCCATTACGAAACCGGCGAGAAGATGCCTGAGGCGTTGTTTGAGCGCATGTTGGCGGCAAAAAACTTCCAGTCCGGCTTGCAGATGCTACGCCAGATTGAATTTTCCCTGTTCGATTTCGAATTGCATGCTGCTGATCCGGAAGTGGCCGTATCGGTACAGGATGTGCTGGATCGGGTGCGCAGCGAGGTGGCAGTGCTCGTGCCGCCATCATTCAATCGATTTCAGCACGGATTTTCTCATATCTTTGCCGGTGGTTATGCGGCTGGTTATTATTCCTATAAATGGGCCGAGGTGCTGTCGGCCGATGCCTATGCGGCTTTTGAGGAAGAGGGGATACTGAATCGCAAAACGGCTGAGCGCTTTCATCATGAAATCCTGAGCATCGGCGGCAGCCGCGACATCGGTGAGGCCTTTGCCAGCTTCCGCGGCCGCAAGCCGAGCGTTGATGCGTTGTTGCGTCATTCCGGACTGACAGGTTAGCTGCATGATCTTCTGCTATAATCGTAGCAGGAGGCTCATATGCTTGAATTTGACATGGATTTACAGCATGGCGTATTGACCGTACAGCCGAAGGGGCCATTGACGGCCGATGATTTTGAGGAAATCACCTCTGCTGTGGATACCTATATCGAGAATGGTCGGGATCTGGCAGGGCTGATTATTTACGCCGAATCATTCCCCGGCTGGGCAAGTTTTGCCGGAATGCTGAGGCATTTCCGCTTTATTAAGGATCACCACAAGCATATCAAACGGGTGGCCGTCGTCAGCGATGCAGCCGTATTGGCAGAGCTACCGGCACTGGCAGACCATTTCGTGCATGCCAAGCTGATGCATTTCCCCTATAGCGATTATGACGGCGCAGTGGAATGGGTCATGGAGGCTGCAAACGAGGCAAAGGCCGGGATACAGTGACGGGATTTGATCGCGGCCATGGCTATCGGGAGCAGGCTTTAAAGCTGTATCCATGGATTTGCGCTCGGTGTGGCCGAGAATTTTCTGGCAAGCAACTGAAACAGCTTACCGTGCATCACAAAGATCATAATCACGACAATAACCCGCCTGATGGCAGTAACTGGGAATTATTGTGTATCTATTGCCATGATAACGAACATCAGCGCTATCTGGAGGCTGAGACGCAGGGTCCGGTGAGTAAAAGTGAGCAGCCGGTTGCGACCTATAAGGCTTTTGCCGGTCTGGCGAATTTGTTTAAGGACGATTGACTGTTCGTTTAGAGCTACGGGTTGAGAGCTACGATTCAGCGGGTGAATGACTCATCCGTGTTGGTCAGGCTAAGACGCACCCGTCTTATCCAGTCGCCGCGTAGACTGAGCACTTCAACACGAACATTTTCGATCACCATGCACAAGCGTCCGTCCGGCTGATCTCCAAGAATTTGCACGATCAGACCGCCGATGGTTGTAGCGCCCTCCTCGGGAAGATCAGCATCGAGTTCCTGATTGATGTCATGGATGGCCACGGTAGCAGCGGTAACCAGTGAACCGTCCGGTTGCGGCCACATTTCGGTCGGGGTGAGTTCATCCGATTCATCGTGAATCTCGCCGACTATCTCTTCCAGGATATCTTCGAGCGTGATCAAGCCTTCGATGTCGCCGAATTCGTCCACGATGATGGCCATATGCTGGCGATTGCTCTGGAAGTCGAACATTTGCGACAAGGCATTCTTGGTGGCCGGTATAAAGGGCGGTTCACGCCAGATCAGCGCATCACAGAGTCGTTTGCTTGAGCTCCTGCGTTTGATCAGGTCGCGCAGGTGAATAATGCCGATGATGTGATCGGTCTTGCCAAGGTACACGGGAAAGCGCGAGTGCGGCAATCCGGCAATCTCCTGCAGACAGGTATCCACGGGCATGGCACCGTCCAGCAAACGAATATCCTTGCGCGGCGTCATGAGCGCTTTCACGGCCACCTCATGCAGCATCAGGCTGTTGTTGAGCATCTGCTCGCGCGCTTGATCAAGAACACCCGATTCGGCACTGATATCGATCATGGTCGCCAGTTCGTGATGGGTCAGCGGCGTGTCGTTTTGCTCGGGAACGCGTAGCAGGTTCTTCAAGCCCGAGATAATCAGCATCAGCAGCGATACCAGCGGCGCAAGCAAGGTTTGAATGTTTTGCAGCGGGGAGGCAACGCGCCCGGCAATCGCCTCAGCATGGGCGACGGCGATAGTTTTGGGTAGAATCTCCGCCAGAATCAATACAACGACGGTCATAGCTACGGTTGCATAAAGGATGCCTGCATCCCCGTAGTTGGCGACGAATAATGCGGTGGCAAGGGCAGAAGCGGCAATATTGACGAAATTATTGCCCAATAGAATGGTAGATAGCATGCGTTCGGGGTTTTCCAATAGCTTTTCGGCTTTAGCGGCACCGTGGTCGCCGTTTTCCCGTGCCACGCGCAGGCTGGCTCTGCGAGCCCTTGTCAGAGCCGTTTCGGAGCCGGAGAAAAAGGCCGAAAGCAGTAGCAGAAAGAACAGTAGCCCGATAGTCAGGGGTAGCGAAAGGCCTCCAATGTCCATGTTTGGGTGTCGGAACCGGAGCTCAGTGTAGCCAGGATTCGATGAGTTTGACGCCGAAGTAGGCGAGTAATAACAATACGTAAGCGGTCAACGTGACGCGACTGGCAACGCGGGTCGGCCAGCCCGCTTGCTGGCGTTTGATCAGCAGCAGAACCAATACGCCGAAGCTGAACAGAGCCAGCAGCACTTTGTGGCTGAACAGCGCGAAATGCGCATAGGCCACCCATTGCCAGGTGAGCCCCGTCAGAATGCTTAAGCCGATCAGAACGGTAGCGACCTTGACCTGCGCAATCATGTAGCGCTCGATATCGAACAGTGATGGAAGGGCCTGAATCATCAGCGTCAGGCGTTTCTTCTTCAGCGCCCGATCAAGCAGGATGTGCATCAGCGCGTGCGCCGCTGCCAGCGTCAGTACTGCATAGGCGATCAGGGAAATCAGCAAGTGCCCGGTTTCCAGCAATGATGTCGTATGAATCCAGTTGGCAGCATGTGCCTCGGGCAGAACAGGGATCAGCAACAGCGGCAGGGCCGTGCTCGGCAGCAGGAACAGGCCCAGGCCCTGAATGCCGTGGCGCATGATGCCGAACAGATAAATACCTTGCACAATGAGCGTGGCCAAGGCTACGCCGGTCGCCAGGGTGAAGTTGATGCCATTGACCGTGACCGAATCGATCAGATGCATGGCCCAGATGGTGAGCAGCATTGATCCTGCCACCAGGCCGGCGGTACGCATGGAGCCTGGACGAAGGCCATCGCTGCTGCGGCCAAGGGCATCGCTCCAGATGAGCGCCCCGGCAATACCTGACAGAATGCCGGCGGATAGGAAAAGAATGGTTGGTGTCACGTTATACCTGCACTTTATCCCGCATTAAAATTCTGTTGCGGACAATAATGTGTACGATGCTTTGATATCTCATACAGGCAGGGTTCTATCCGATAGCGCCGCCAATGTGAAGTGTCATCGGGATTGTGCGCAATGTGAGGGACGGAATGGCTACCGGTTGACCCGAGCCCGTAAACAAGCACAATCTCATGCATGAGTGTGGGCGTGCTGTTATTGGCCGCAGGGAGCGGCAGCCGTTTTGGCGGAAAATTGCCCAAACAATATGTGCAAGTTGCAGGCAAGGCCCTGTTGCTGCATACCCTGGAATCGTTGGCAAACGAACCGCGTATTACCACTGTGCAGCCGGTGATTGCGGAGGGGGATGAATATTTTTCCGATGTGGTGGCCGGAGAGTCTTTTTCGTTCGAGCTATTACCCCCGGTGACTGGAGGCCCAGCCCGTTCGGTTTCCATGCAGTACGGTTTGGCGGCTCTGCCTGAAACGATCGATATGGTGGCTGTCCATGATGCAGCACGCCCGCTGCCTTCGGCGCAGCTATTGGCCGATGTGCTGGATACAGCCCGGCGCCATGGTGCGGCGGTTCCGGGTATTGAAGTTGCGGATACCATCAAGCGTATTGACGAGAGCGGAAGAGTTCTGGATACCCCGGATCGCAGTCATTTGCGTGCTGTTCAGACCCCTCAGGTGGCTCGCAGAGATTGGTTTGTCGAGGCTCTGGAACTGGAGTCTGAGCGCTTGCTGCAGCATACGGACGATGCCTCGTTGCTTGAGGCTGCCGGGTTTCCGGTTCATGTCAGTCAGGGTGATATGCGAAACAGAAAAATCACGCGCAGCGAGGATCTGGACTGGCTGCAGGCCGAGCTGAAGCAGCGTAAGGCCTCTGCACGTTGAGTGTAGCCAGCGCTTGGAACAGGAGATATCCGGAATGATGATACGTGTGGGACAAGGGTTTGATGTCCATGCCTTTGCCGAGGGTCGCAAACTGATGCTGGGCGGCATTGAAGTGCCGTATGCGCTGGGTCTGGCCGGGCATTCGGATGCCGATGTGCTGATTCATGCCATCTGCGATGCATTACTTGGGGCCGCTGGTCTGGGCGATATTGGCCATCATTTTCCTGACAGCGATGAGAAATATTGCAATGCGGATAGCAAGGATCTGTTAGCCGAAGTAATGCGCCTGATCAAGAGTCGTGGTTGGACGGTGGGCAATATCGATGCGACAGTGGTGGCTCAAGCGCCAAAGTTGGCCCCTTTTATCGCTGATATGCGCAGTTGTCTGGCCAGGCTTCTGGAGATTGAATCTGATGCCGTCAATATCAAGGCCACAACCACTGAGCATCTGGGTTTCACCGGACGCAAGGAAGGTATTGCGGCTCAAGCAGTCGCCTTGATACAACGCTAGTGCGTGGTTAAATCTGCTATACTTGCACCATGACTACGAACCCGACCCATATCTTTTACGCTTCCTGCGATCCGGCTCACCGGGAATTCTTTTCGGCGCTGTTGTTTGACTGGCAGGAAACTGGCCAGATTGTCGAGCTTGCCGGAGCCTCGAATGATATGAGCGCTGAAGAAGGTGCCGTCCTGCTGCGCGTGCGTTCCCTGGGACGTGCTTCCAGCGATGAACATGATAGTGCGTTACATATGCCCTGCCTGTTCGTGCTGCATGCAGGGGGCAGCCTGGATTCGGCGCGAATTTCGATGGATATGGATCGCTGGCGCGAGTGGTTTGGCTCCGAAGAACGGGATTTATTCGTCCAGGAGATTGAAAGCATAGGCGGCCTGAAATCCCGTCGTCGCGACAATGATTTTTCCATACTTGAACCGGCCCATTTGTCCGGCCCGGCCCAGCAGAAGTTACGC
>CAZDJY010000024.1:0-14554 GCA_964505835.1 uncultured Zetaproteobacteria bacterium
TTTCTGGTGCTCGGCTCGTTTACCACCGTAGCGGACATCCAGCAGCACCTTTAAAAGGCCTGCGCATCGGATTCGCCCCGAAAATTTACCCTAGAGTAATATTTGACAGGCCTAGGTTTATGCTCTATAAATGATGCCACACTTAAGGGAGGGGGTCGCTGCGTGCCGGTCATAATTGTCGATGACAATGAACATGTATGTGAGTTCTTATTTTATCTGCTTCAGGATGAGGGGTATGAGCCGCTCAGCTTTGATGCGCCGAACAAGGCACTGGCGTATATCAAGGCGCATGCGATCCAACCGCGTTTCCTGATTACCGATTTCAATCTGCCGCAGATGAACGGCTATGAGCTGCATCTGGCTGTTAGAGAAATCGCACCAGCCATTCAAACCATTGTCATTTCCGGACGCCGGGTTGAACAGGAAGTCGGCAACCTGCCTTTTCTGCCAAAACCGTTCTCGCCGGATGATCTACTGCTAACCATGCGAGCCTTGCAATCAGTCGAATAGGCTGCTTAATCCAGCGTAAAGCCTCTGATACCGCGACGCATACCGACCGGGCCGGTGCGCGTCATTTCGATCACACCGAAAGGCTCAAGTCGGGCCAGGAAATCGTCCAGCTTGTCCGCCTGACCTGTCAGCTCCACAATAATATAACTGTCCGCCACGTCCTCGATGATTTTGGCGCGCACCTCTTCGGCCAGCGCAATGATCGAATCGTGGCTGCCTGGTTCAGACGGCAGTTTCACCAGCAGCATCTCGCGCTCCATGTGTACCTTATGCGAGATGTCCTCAACCTTGATCACCGGCACCAGCTTGTTCAGCTGTTTCTTGATCTGCTCGATCACATGCTCATCACCGCGTGTCACCAGCGTCATTCGACTCGCCGTTTTGTCCCGAATCGGCGCCACATTCAGACTCTCGATATTATAGCCGCGCGCTGAAAACAGGCCGGCCACACGGGTCAACACGCCGAATTCGTTTTCAACCAGAACCGTAATCGTATGCCTCATGACAACACCATCTCATTCAGTGCCGCACCGGCCGGCACCATCGGAAATACGTTTTCTTCCTTGGAAACAGCCACATCAACCAGCACAAAACGATCCGTCACCTCAAAAGCACGCTTCAGACCGGCATCCAGTTCACCCATCTCATCGATACGGATACCGACCCCGCCATAGGCTTCGGCCAGCTTGACAAAATCAGGCAGCGAATCGAAATAAGAATGCGAATAACGCGATTCGTAGAACATTTCCTGCCACTGGCGCACCATGCCCATATATCCGTTGTTCAGGATAATAACGACCAGAGGCATATTATACTGCCGCGCCGTAGCGAATTCCTGGCTGCACATCTGGATTGAAGCATCGCCGGTAAACACCACCGTGCGCTCCCTGGGGTTGGCCATAAAAGCCCCCAATCCTGCCGGCAAACCGTAGCCCATCGTGCCCAGACCTCCCGAGGTAAGCCAGCGATTCGGTTGCTTGAAGCCATAATGCTGGGCGGCCCACATCTGATGCTGACCGACGTCGGTGACGACAATCGCATCGCCCCGGGTCAGTTCATGCACCTTACAAATCAGCGTCTGCGGCTTAATAACGCCCTGTTCCGGCTGATCGAACGACAGTGATTTCTTAGCCCGCCATTCCTCGATCTGCTGCCACCACAACGTCAGTGCATCATGATCGGGCTCAGCCTTGCGGCGCTCGATATCACTCAACAACTGCTCCAGCACTACGCCCACATCGCCAACAATCGGCAGGTGGGCATGGATATTCTTGGAGATGGACGACGGATCGACATCGACATGGATGATCTTCGCGTCCGGGGCAAAGGCATCCAGCTTGCCGGTCACCCGATCATCAAAGCGCGAACCGATCGCCACTAACAGATCGCAGTGGGAGACAGCCATATTGGCTTCATAGGTTCCATGCATGCCGAGCATGCCGAGAAAGTGCTCATCGTTATAGGGAATACCGCCCAGACCCATCAGGGTATTGGTGACCGGTGCATTCATCGCATGCGCCAGCCTGGTCAGCAGTGCTGCCGCGCCCTGTGAACTGATCACCCCACCACCGGTATACAGTACCGGACGCTGCGCCTCGCACATCGCCTTCACCGCTTTCTTGATCTGGCCGGGATGGCCATGCGTCACCGGCTTATAAGAGCGCAAATCCACCGTTTCCGGCCAGACAAACTCGCACACATCAATGCTGACATCCTTGGGGATATCAACCAGCACAGGGCCGGGACGTCCGCTTCTGGCAATATGAAAGGCCTGGCGAATAATCAGGGCGAGATCCTCGACATGCTTAACAAGAAAATTATGTTTGGTCGCCGAGCGGGTAATGCCGACAACATCGGCTTCCTGAAAAGCGTCATTGCCGATCAAACTGGTCGGCACCTGGCCGGAGAAACAAACCGTCGGAATGGAATCCGCCAGCGAATCGGCCAAACCTGTCACCGCATTGGTCGCGCCAGGCCCCGAGGTCACCAGTGCTACGCCGCAACGGCCAGACACGCGGGCATAGCCGTTGGCGGCATGCAGCGCCGCCTGCTCATGACGAACAAGAATATGCTTGAAATCGCTCTGCTTGAAAATGGCATCGTAAATAGGCAACACAGCGCCGCCCGGATAACCGAAGATGGTTTCCACTTGTTCGCGTTTCAGGCATTCAACAAAAATCTCGGCGCCAGTCAGTTTCATGATATCAATCACGCTCGCTTTTCGATTTAATGACAGCCAGCCACAGGCGTAGCTTCATTGGATGGCGACAATCTGACTCGCACAGGTTTTCTGTCAAGAAAACCCATGGAAAATAAGGTTTTTTATCTATCGGACCGGGTTGCCTCGGACGCATGCAACGTCAGAACCATCAGCACCGCATCCTCGCGGTGACCATGGACATCGGCAGAGTAATAGCCCTTGCGCAAACCATTTTCATGAAAGCCGATGCCGGCATACAGGCTACGGGCAGCCTGATTTGAAGCTCGCACCTCAAGCAAAACCTTCATCATGCCTGCCTTGCAGCCCAACAAATAACGGCTCAGCCGCGTTGCTACACCCCGCCGCCGAAAGGGCTTGGCCACGGCGACCTGCATGATATGAACCTCATCGAGAATATCCTGACTGAGGATATAGCCGGCCAGCATGCCGCCATCCTCGCAAACATACAGATCAAAGCCCGATTCAAGTGCCGCATACAGCGAACCTTCCGACCATGCTTCGTCGAACACGCTCTGATTCAGCCTGAATACGGCGTTCAGATCACCGACATGACCGCTGCGCAAAGTCAGTTCGGGCATATTCGTATCCGGCTCGATGTCAGGCAGCTTCGGCGGCTTCGACCTGTTCCTTCCAATCGCAGCCTTCGGTGGCGCAGACATGCTCGGTGCCATTGCGCTTGGTGACTTTTTTGGTCACGAACGGCGCCTTGCACAGCGGACAGGGTTGATCAATCGGCTTGTTCCACAGCGCCTTCTTGCACTTGGGATACTGGGAGCAGGAATAAAAAATCTTGCCGCGCCGTGACTTCTTCTCCAGAAACGTGCCCTTACCACAATCCGGGCAGGCAATGCCGGTATCCTTGGGTTTTTCAAGAGGCTGGCTGTTTTTGCATTTCGGGTAAGCCGAACAGGCCAGGAATTTTCCGAATCGTCCGACCTTGATGACCATCGGCTCACCGCACTTGTCGCAAGTCTGATCGGTCGCCTCGGGCTCGGCCTGGGCTTCATCCTTGCCGTTCAGCGGCTTGGCCACCTTGCACTCCGGGTAACCGGTACAGGCAAGAAATTTCCCGTAGCGGCCCAGCTTGATGGCCATCGGTTTGCCGCACTCCGGACAGGTTTCATCCGTTTCCTCAGTGGGGCGCTCAGCATCGGCCGCTTTGTCGACATCGGCCTTGAACGGCCCCCAGAATTCCCGCAATACCGGTTTCCAGTCGGTTTCACCACGCGCGATTGCATCCAGCTTATCCTCGATCGAAGCAGTGAAATTCGGATCGACAACATTGCTGAACGCTTGCACCAGAAATTTATTCACCCATTCGCCGACATCGGTCGGCACAAAACGCTTCCTGTCCATTTCGACATACTGGCGTTCGCGCAACACGTTCAGGATCGAGGCATAGGTCGAAGGGCGACCGATACCATTGGCCTCCAGCTCCTTGACCAGAGTAGCCTCGGAAAAACGTGGCTTGGGCTCGGTGAAATGCTGCTTGGCATCTGCCTGGGCAATTCGGATTGCATCCCCCGCCGCCAGGGGTGGCAACAATTTATCATTCTCGCCCTTACCCGGTTCATCGCTTCCTTCGATATACAGAGCCCGAAAGCCGGCAAAGGACAACGTCGAACCATTGGCACGCAAGGTCAGCGGCTGCTTGCTATCGCTGGCCTCGATATCGGCACGCACCTGATCAAGAACGGCTGGAGCCATCTGTGAGGCCAGCGCCCTTTTCCAGATCAGTTCATACAGCCGCCAGGCATCGTTATCGAGCACGGCGCGCATGCCTTCAGGAGTGCGCGAGATGGCAGTCGGCCGGATGGCTTCATGTGCCTCCTGAGCATTCTTGCTCTTGGTCTTGAACTGCCTCGGCTTGGCCGGCAAATACTCGCTCCCGAATTGCTTGCCGACATGCTCACGCATATCTGTAATGGCCTCATCGGCCAGGGCAACGGAATCGGTTCGCATATACGTAATCAAGCCGACCGGCTCGCCATCCACTTCAATACCTTCATACAACTTCTGGGCGATCTGCATCGTTTTACGGGCAGTGAAGCCAAGTTTGCGCGATGCATCCATCTGCAATGTGGTGGTGATAAACGGTGGCGACGGTTGCTGTTTGGCCTGTTTCTTCTGCACCTCGGCGACCTTGAACGTGGCTGACTCAACCTGCCTCGCTATGAGCTTGGCATTCACCCCATCGCTGATGGCAAACTTGCCGAGCTTTACGCCATCTACAGCGTACAACTGAGCGGAGAAATCCGCCCCGTCGTTCTTGCAGCCGGCTTCGATGGTCCAGAACTCGCGCGGCTGGAATTCGCGAATGTGTTGCTCCCGCTCACAAATCAGACGCAGCGCCACAGACTGCACGCGCCCTGCGGACAGGCCGCTGCGCACCTTGCGCCACAACAGCGGTGATAAGGTGAAGCCAACCAGATAATCGAGCGCGCTACGCGCCTGCTGCGCATCGACCATCTTCATATCCACTTCGCCCGGATGTTCGATCGCCTCGCTGATGGCCTTCTTGGTAATTTCGTGAAAGGTAATGCGCTGGATGGCTTTGTCCTTGAGGGTGCCCCGCTGGCGCAGAACCTCGGCCACATGCCAGGCAATGGCCTCACCTTCGCGATCCAAATCGCTTGCCAGAATAAGCGTATCGGCTTTCTTCAGGGCTTTGTCGATGGCATCCAGACGTTTCTTTTTATCGTCGATAATCTGATAGGTAATGGCGAAATCATGCTCGGGGTCGACCGAACCATCCTTCTTGGGAAAGGCGCGCACATGGCCATAAGAAGCCAGGACCTTGTAGCCCTTGCCCAGATATTTTTCGATGGTTTTCGCTTTGGCGGGAGACTCCACCACGACCACTGCACTCATGTTTTTTTCAACTCCACGGCCAGTAAATATCGGCTGCCGGGCAATCGTTCGACCACGCCTTGCAGCTCAAGGGCGAGCAAGATGGGCGAAAGCTCGGGCACGGTCAACCCGCAAGTTTCTGCAAGCGCATCGATATGCAGGATGTCCCGAGCCATAACCGACAGGACTTTCTCCTCCTGTTCGGAGGCCGGATGGTAAATAGCTTTTCCCACTTTAGCGCCGCTCGCATCCCCCTGCCAGCCCATATATTGCAATAGCGCATCGGCGGATTCGCTCAGCATCGCGCCCTCGCGAATGAGCAGATGGCAACCGGCATGATGGCCACCCAGAACCGAGCCCGGCACCGCCAGCACCTCGCGTCCGTAGTCGGCGGCCTGCCGCGCGGTGATCAATGAACCCGAACGGATATCCGCCTCCATCACCAGTGTTGCCTCGGCAAGGCCGGCTATGATGCGATTGCGCCGGGGAAAATGTTCGGGGCGAGCCGATACAGTGGGCAGGAACTCACTAACCACACATCCCTGAGCTGCCACTGCCGTAACCTGCCGCTGCTGCTCCTCACTCAGGCTTGCTAGACCGCAACCCAGCACCGCAATGGTCGGCGATGCATTCTCAAGCGCACCGCGATGAGCTGCAACGTCAATGCCGAAAGCCATGCCGCTGACAACGCTCACGCCATGGCCGGAAAGATAACGACACCAGCGCCGGGTTAACGAACGCCCTTCCTGCGTAGCCTTGCGCGCTCCCACTACGGCAAGCATGTGCGGCCCTCCAAGACAAGTCGCATCGCCCTGTACAAAAAGCGCCAGCGGCGCATCGCCCGTCGCCTCCAGCCGCGCCGGCCATAAGACATCATCAGGACAGAGGATGCCGATGTTCAACGCTTTACACTGTTCAATGATGGAGGCGGTAGCGTCGGGTGCGGTCGCCGACAAGGCTTCGATCAAGCGCGGCCCGAGGCCGTCTATGCACTTCAGGCTGGTAGCATCAGCCTGCCACAAGGCAGGCATGCCGCCCAATTGAGCGACCAACTGGCGCCCGAGCATCGGTCCGATGCCACGCACCAACGACAACCGCAGCCATTGTTGGGCTGCGGCGGAGATCATCTCATATTCGGGGCTTTCGGCGGCTGCGCTCAACAGCGCATCACATCAGCGGCTGGCCCGATTGCGTACCGAATCGCCGATATTGATCGGGCCTGTTGACTGGGTCACCAGCGCAATCGATGCATCCTGCTGTGGAACCAGCACCAGCAATTGACCGATTTTTTCCTCGGGCAGGCGCACGCCCTTGCCAGTAACGCGGTCTCTGACGGTACGGCCAGCGCGATGCACGGACAGAGCCGTTCCGGCTTGCAGACCGTCGCTCAGACCAAGGCTGATACCAACAATCTGATTCTGCCCTGCTTCAGCCGCATCATTGCGGATATACATAATTGAACCGGCCAGATTACCACCAGGATAACTCGGCGAGATGCGGGTATTGATATCCTTGGCGGGTTTCAGGCGATCCCCGCGAGAAATCTCCTCGAATGCATTCAGTACCACGCCGCGATACACACCCTCGGATTGCGAGGTCACCTCAATCTGGCCAAGGTGATTCACCAGCACACCAACCACCTTACCGCTCTGCGGGTCACGGATCGAATCACCGGTGCGGAAGATATCAAAGACATCGCCTTCGTTGGCGGACTGGTCAAATTTCAGATACAGCCGGTCATTGGCGCCGTAATTAATACGCTCGTCCTCGGAATCGAGGATATGCCCAACGCCATTGATCTCGCTGGGTTGAATGAAATCCTGACGCTTAAGGGCCGTCAGCAGCAAGCTCGTGTCCAGTGTACCCTCCAGCCGTTCGACCGGTTTGATGACCACTTTAGGCTGCGGACGCACCTTGCTCAGGCCACCCTGCTTCTTGCGCGCCGCATCGAACCAGATTTCATTGCCGGGATAAATCAGATCGGGATTGGTAATATACAGGTTGCGTTCCCAGATTTTCAGCCAGCGCTCGGGATCCTTGAAGAAATACTTGGCAATATCCCAAAGGGTATCGCCCTTCTTGACGATATAGGGTTGCGGCAGGTTCGGCTTGATATCATCGGCAGTGACCATGCCCTGCGTATCCAGCGTATTGGCCTGCGCTACAGGTGCGGCCATAAGCAGCACGGCAGCCATAAGTATAAAGAAAAATGGTTGAAGTTTCATGTGAGCCTCCCGGCCTAACCTATGAATTTATCAAAGAATGGCACATAATCATTCTCTGCGCAACTCGGATGCTTCACGGGCCTTGCGATCATCCACAGTGCTGGGCTCCGTTCCGTCCAGCAAGCGACGGATATTGCTGGCGTGTCGCAACGCCATCAGCAAGCCGAAAAAGAAGCTCGCAGCAATGGCCGGATGCGAAGCGCCCATGGCCCAGGCGGCAATCGGTAAGGCGCAACCGGCCAGAATCGATGACAGTGACACATAATGCGTGACTTTCAGGCTCAATAGCCAGACAACCAGAGCCGCCAGAGCCGCCCAGGGCACCCATGGTAAAACAGCGCCGAACATCGTCGCGACACCCTTGCCGCCCTTGAATTTCAAATACACCGGAAAGACATGCCCGAGTGCAGCAGCAACGGCGATGGCGGCCACCCATAATTCCGGCCAGCCGGCATACACGGCCAGCGCCACCGGAGTCGCTCCCTTGGCCACATCGGCCAGCAGAGTCAGAGCTCCGACCAGCTTGCCGCCGGTGCGCAGGGCGTTGGTCGCCCCGATATTACCCGAACCATGTTGGCGCGGGTCCCGCTTGCTAATCAGCCGCGAAAGCAGCAAGCCGAAGGGAACCGCACCGAGCATATAAGCAGCCAGCACGGCGGCCGACTGTAGCATCTGCACGTCGTTCAAACGCCGCCCTTGCGATAATAGCTGCGCGAGGTATTCAGCTGCTGTTGCAGATCCTCAGTGACCGAAGCGCCAATATAGGTCGGCAATACCAGTTCGAGTGCCGCAGGCTCGCCGAACTCAGCAGGAAACGCTTCACCTTCAACGACATTATCATGGCGTAGCAGAATCAGTTGATCGGGAGTCAGGGGCGGTGTCGGCAGAAACTGCATGAATGTTGCCATCAGGCGAGCAGCGAAACCCGGCACCGGCAAGAGCAAGCGCTTGCGACCAAGCTCGGCCATCAACATTTCAAGCAACTCCTTGAAGCTGTAAGCCCTTGGGCCGCCCAGTTCGAAGACCTTTCCGGCCACATGGCGATTACCGATACTGCTGACAAAGGCACGAGCCACGTCCTGCACCCAGACCGGTTGAAAGCGGCTCGCGCCGGAAATCACCGGCAGGATGGGCAGGGATTTGCTCATCTTCTTGAACTGGTTAAAGAAATTGTCGCCGGCACCGTAGATAATGGAGGGTCGGAAAATGCTCCAGTTCATACCGCTCTGGCGCACAAAGCCTTCGGCTTCACCCTTGGTTCTGGCATAAGCACTGGCCGGAATCTGCCCAGCCCCGAGCGCACTCATGTGCAGGTATTGCTTTACGCCAGCCCGTTTGCAGGCCGCCAGCACATGCTCAACCCCGTGCACATGCGCCGCCTCGAAGGTGTAGCGCCCTTTCTCGAACAACAGCCCAACAAGAAAAATCACCGTATCCGCTCCGGCCACGGCCTCATCCAGTCCGCGTCCATCGACGACATCGGCACGAACCAGGCGAGCGCCTTCGACGGCAATATCGCGAGCCCGCTCGGGATGCCTGCATGCCACCGTCACCTGATGCCCGTGGCGAATCGCCTCATGCACAATAGCGCGACCGACAAAGCCGCTACCGCCAATAATACAAACCTGTTGCCCCATGTTTCCCTCCTCATCCTAAGAACCCGGCACCGCAACACGGCTGTTGCGTGCAAGGGTCATTATGAGGCTGAGGCCGCCGAGGTCAATCCGGCCTACGCCAGCAGCAGGGCAATTCACTGTTTGCAGAGCTCTCCAACTCGTCTAAGCTACCAGTCAATCAGTTCGCCCGTCAGGGAAGGGGGTATTTAATATGGCTCTGAAATTCTTCAATCCGGATCAGGTCGTCGCTGCCGCGCGCAGCTCGCTCAGGCCGCGCCTGCTCATCACCATGGCCGCAACCATCCTCGGCGCCGTCGTGCTGTTCGGTATTTTTCATGTCGACGGCAACGATTTCAGCTCCGTCTTTCTGCATTTTGTCGGCAGCGTAACGGCTCTGATCTGGCTGTTGTTCGGTCTGACTGCCACGGCCCATCAGATCCACAAATCGCAACTTGGTGAGGATATTCCCAATCCGCGTGAAGCGGCCTGTTTCGCCTGGGGTCGTGCATCCTCGCTGATCATGTTGCCGGTCTGGGGCGCTGGCCTGTTGCTGGCCTTGTTGCTGGCTGAAACCCTGCTGCTGGCTCTAAGTAACATCCCCGGGCTTGGACTGGTTCTGCTTGCCCTGATCGGAGTGCCTTTGCTGCTACTCAATACCGTGGTGGCCGTGGCCCTGTTGCTGGCTCTGTTCAATATCGCTGCCCGTGTTGTGGTCGGTGATGAGGATGCCGCGACCGTCCGCGATGCCTCGTGGAAGCTGCTCAAGGAGCGCTGGGCGGAATTGTTGATTTATAATCTCGGCGGCGTACTGGCTACCTGCCTCGTTGCCGCACTGGTGTTGTCGCCGCTGTGGCTGGGTCTTCAAATCACCCAGGGCCTAATCGAATATGCCGCAGCCGATGCGCTGCTGGCAGCTATCAGCTCCACCGGATTCTGGGGCGGCATCGCGCATCTGGTTGGTCTGGTCATGCTCGGCGCCTTGCTGGCCGCCATTGCCAGCGTTCCGCTGATCACCATCACCCATCTGACCCTGTCCATTCATCTGGAACTGGATCAACCCAAGAAAAAGAAGAAAGCTCCCGCCAGGCGCAAGACCGCCGCGAAATCGACAGCAGCCAAAACTGAAGCTGACAGCAAGAAACCTGCTCGCACACGCCGCAAGGCGCCGGCCAAAGCCAAAACTGCAAAAGCCGCCAGCACGAAAGCCGATGAGGCCGGGCCAGAGTCCAGTGCAACCGAAGCTTCGCCAGACAAACCCGAAACCTGATGCTCATTAATACCGAGGTCATATCATCGCGCACTTCGTTGCCCGATGCGCTGTTTCAGATCGAAGCACATCAGTCAACCAGTCCGGCGCAGTGGTATCGCAAGGATGGCGAATATGTGCCGCTGACCTACGCACATCTGGTACAGCGCATCCGGCATGTCGCATCCGGCCTGATTGCATCCGGGATCAAGCATAGTGATCGCGTGGCGATCCTGATGGAGAATCGTCCCGAATGGGCCATCATCGATTACGCCATCCTCAGCATCGGGGCCGTCACGGTACCCTTGTACTGTTCTTACCGCCCACAGGACATGGCCTATGTACTCAATGACTCGGGCGCTGTGGCGGTGTTCACTTCAGGCGGCAAGCTACTCCGTGATCTGCTCAAAGCCGTTGCAGAATGTTCCCACGTCAAAGTCGTGTACTCGATCGACAAGGAAAGCGATGGCGAAGTGCTGCATCATATGCAGGAGCTTGAAGCCGGCGAGGTGGCGACGGAAAAGCTTGCCCGGCGTCTGGCCAAGGTGGATCGCGATACCCTTGCGACACTGGTTTATACCTCCGGTACGACGGCCAATCCCAAGGGCGTCATGCTTACGCACGGCAATATCCTCACCAACCTTGAAGCCGTACCGGCCGTGATTCCCAATCTGAACCTTAGCGATCGCATGCTCTCGTTCCTACCTCTGGCGCATGCGCTTGAACGTACCGGCAGCCATTTTCTGGCCTACTCATTCGGCATTTCAGTCGCCTTCGCCGAGCGCCCGGATACCGTCGCCAAGAATCTCGTTGAATCGGCACCGACCATCATGATCTCCGTGCCGCGCCTGCTGGAAGTGGTGCGCAGCCGCATCCTTGGCCAGGTGGCCGCGCAACCGGCGATCAGCCGGAAACTATTTCACTCATTTCTGCAACTGGCGCGACAGGAGAATCGAGGCCCGCTTGCATCCATCCTCTTTAAACTGCTCGACAGGCTGGTCGGCGAAAAGATACGCCAGCGTTTTGGCGGACGTATGCGTGTGCTGGTTTCCGGCGGCGCTCCTTTAAGTCCGGAGGTCGGCGAGTTCTTCGAAGCCCTCGGCCTGCCGGTGATCGAGGGCTACGGGCTGAGCGAATCCGCCCCGCTGCTGGCTGTTAACCCTCTGGATGATCGGCGCATCGGCAGTGTCGGTTTGGCGGCCAAGGGCGTCGATATCAGGATTGCCGAGGACGGCGAAATCATCGCCCGCGGTGCCAACATCATGCCCGGCTACTGGAAACAAAAAAAGGCGACCAAAGAGGCCCTGATTGATGGATGGCTGTATACCGGCGATATCGGCCATATTGATGAAGACGGCTATCTGTATATCACTGATCGCAAGAAGGACATTATCGTCAATTCCGGCGGCGAGAATATCGCACCGCAACGCATCGAAGGCTTGTTGGCTGCCGATGAACAGATCGAGCAGTCGGTCGTGTACGGCGATCAGAAACCGTATCTGGTGGCCCTGATCATTCCCAATGAGGAGGCCTGCATGGCCTGGGCGCATGAGCACGGCCTGCCCGAAACCGACTGGGAGCATATCTGCACATCAGATATCCTGAAGAAAGCCCTGCAAACCAAGATCAATTCCATCCTCAAGCCGTTGAACCCGTTCGAACAGGTGCGCCGCATTATCCTGTTGCCGCATCCCTTCAGCATTGAGGAAGGCCTGTTAACGCCGACCATGAAAATCAAACGCCGCAAGGTGTATGAGAAGTATCACGATGCGCTTGAGCTTCTATATAACTGACCATTCATTGCTACACAGAAGTTGTTTTCAAGGGGAATCGTGATAAGAAAATTCGGCCAAAAGCAGTCATTCGTTCGAGACCTACTTGGCTCCCCAGCCCGGACAAAACTGGGCACTATTGGAGTGAAGTACTTCTACTACACGAATAAAGTTTTTCAGCTATAGCCCTCTGGCGATTGCCTCTTTGATGATTATGGCGACCGTATCAGGGGTGATTCCACGCTCCTTGCAGTATGTTGTTTTAAGCCAAGCAGAAAGCTTTTTTTGCCCTTTACTCGCATTACAACCACAGCAACAAAGAGCGATATTTTCCCTAGTAACGATTGTTGCATCGTTAATGATGTGCTCCCAGCTGGCAGCTGACCGCCTAGAAACCTTTGCAGGAGTAAATTGAATGCCACAATACACACAGGCTTTATCTCTTTCTCTAACTTCCTTTTCTAACCAGCTTGGAATATTCCAACTATTCACTTTGTAGCTCCTTAAGCTGAACCCCTGATGAGTTCACCCAAGCAGTGAGGCCGTTAGCACTTCCACCATGGATTGTAGCTGCAGCAGAACTAGGGCTTGAGAACTCCACGTCTTTCGTAAAGACATAAGCACCACCGCGCTCAATTAAAGCCCCTTCTTCAATAAGTTTATTGCGCTGAACCAATACACTCGGCCATTTTTTTGCTGATGTTCTTTCTTGAAGAACTGCCTGCGATCCTTTTAAAACCACGATCCCATTTGGCGTTAAGTAGCCTTGCGACCTTAAGTCTTTTATGTTGCAGGAAAGCAACTCTTCATGCTCTCCTTCATCGCTAATTGAAGCTGTCGGAACAAAAGCCTCTATTCCAATAACTGGCAATATCTGTTGCATCTTCTCTAAAAAGACATTCATATCTTCTCGGTCTGATTCCGGCAGAATTGCCCCACTTGCTTGGCTATTCATAACCACAGATCTCTCAGTTTTCCGAGCAATATCAATTAGGCTACCCTCGATGTATCTGATGTGAGCCTTAGTTAAGTTGTCACCCTTTGCCATAAAGAATGTGATGTTGTTCCAGAAATCTTTCGACAAATGGCTCTTCACTCTGTCCCTAATGCATTCGGCTTCCCCTATATAGATAACGCTTTTGTTTGTTTTAGGATCAAATCCCGTTAGAAAATATACACCAGAGCTGAGTGATTCAGCTCTGGCTAGAATTTTATCAAACTCACTTCTTGGTCCCGATACAGCCTTACCTGTCCAGTTTGAAAGCTCAGCTGTTCTCAGCCTTTTAGGATCTCCAAACACGAGAAATATTTTCAATGTTGCAGTAGTCAAACCCTTCCTCCGCAATTTTAAACTGGCTTGTGATTGCCTTTACTCCGAATACTTGGGCCAGCGGTTGTAGCCAACCTTTGGATTGTTGGATTCGAATTTCCGTATAAATTCAACTTCTTTAGAAGATAATTCACTTTCAGTACAATCTGGTGACTCCCAAAGGATCTGTTTTCTTATTGTCTAATCCTTACGAATCTCATCAGGAAGCTTTTCAAAGTCGGTGTTAACAACATCCATATCCGGACTTCCATAGTATCTATAGCTACCAACGCTATCTTTGCCTATGTAAATCTTCCCTGTGGGGTAGCTAATCATATAAATCTGTTTCACATTGCTCCCCGTTTCAGTAACACGGGGGGCTACGAATACATGAATCCCACTCCCCTAAGGTCTTATTGTAGCTTAAGACTGTGGGTTGTGCATTTCTGTCGGCTATTGGAGACAAATAGTTACTGGTTCTGTCCTTGTCCGGCTCCCCAAGTAGGACTCAAACGAATGGCTGCTTCTGGCTGCGAAAGCAGCCCTTAGAACAAGAGCTGTTACCGGTCATGCTCATTGTCGCTATGCGGCCAAGTTCATTGACGCCGTATAGCTGTTCTTGAAGAGGATATATGAAGCTTAAGCCCCTATAAGAAATGAATGCTTAAATCGTCTGAATCCGGAAATTGTTTTAAGGAAGGTCTGAAAAACTACATTCTTGAAATTTTTCAGTATGCAAAGGCAAAAGCACGGTGGCTCTTCTCCGGTTCTGTGAGTGAAGAAAAGGTACCGATGCCCATCAAAT
>CAZDJY010000025.1:0-14529 GCA_964505835.1 uncultured Zetaproteobacteria bacterium
CCGTGAAGGCGGTCGCACGGTCGGCGCTGGCGTCGTTACCGATATTACTAAGTAAAAGGGGTCATAAGTGGCAACTCAAAATATTCGCATTCGCCTTAAGGCCTTTGATCACCGCATCCTGGACAAGTCTGCAGCAGATATTGTTGCAACTGCCAAGCGTACCGGTGCTGAAGTTCGCGGGCCTATCCCGATTCCGACGAAGATCCGCAAGTTTTGCGTGATTCGTTCGCCGCACAAATACAAGGACTCTCGTGAACAGTTCGAGATCCGTACCCACAAGCGTTTGCTCGATATCGACAAACCAACTCCGCAAACCGTAGATGCGCTGATGAAGCTCGATCTGCCTTCCGGCGTTGATGTCGAAATCAAGCTGTAAGGGAGATTGATATGAGTGTTGGATTGATCGCCCGTAAAGCGGGCATGACTCAGATCTTTACTGAAGACGGCTCCGCTGTTCCGGTAACGGTTCTGAATGTTGAACCTTGCAAGGTGATTGCGCGTCGGACCGAAGAAAGAGATGGCTATAGCGCCGTTCAGGTTGGCTTTGGTGCTGCCAAACGTGTGACTTCACGTGCGATGCAGGGCCATTTCGCCAAGCAGGGTCAGGACGTAACAGCCGGATTGAAGGAATTTCGTGTTGCTGCCGATGCTGATTATGCATTGGGTCAGGAGCTGACAGCGGGCCAGTTTGAAGCCGGCCAGAAGCTGGATGTATCCGGAACCTCCAAGGGTCGCGGTTTTGCCGGTGTCATGAAGCGTTATGATTTTGCTGGTGGCCGTGCCACCCATGGTGCCGAAAAGGTCCATCGTCAGATGGGTTCTACCGGTCAGTGCCAGTGGCCTGGTCGCGTATTCCCAGGCAAGAAGATGCCTGGCCATTACGGCAATGCACGTGCAACCACCCAGAATCTGGAAGTGGTACGCATTGATGAAGAACAAAATCGTATTCTGGTTAAGGGTGCTGTGCCCGGTCCGCGTAACGGACTGGTTGAACTGCGTCCGGCCGTGAAGGGAGCCTAAGATGGCGCAGATTACCATCGTTGATCAGAGCAATAAGTCTGTCGGCAAGCGCGAACTGAATCCTGCAGTTTTCGGTCTTGATGCCGATGCTGGCTATATCCATCGCGTTTATACTGCGCTCGCATCCGCCAAGCGCGCCGGCACCCGCAATACCAAGGGTCGCAGTGATGTTTCCGGCGGCGGCAAGAAGCCTTTCAAGCAGAAGGGAACCGGTCGCGCCCGTCAGGGTACGACCCGCGCAACCCAGATGCGTCATGGTGCTATCGCCCACGGTCCTACGCCGAGCGAGTACACGACACGCGTGAACAAGAAAGAGCGTCGCAAAGCACTTTGTCTTGCCCTTTCCGATTGCGTTCGTGAAGGCAAGTTGACCGTGGTCAACAAGCTTGAGCTGAAGGAAATCAAGACCAAGGCATTTGCTGATGTGTTGAATTCATTGGATACAACTTCCGGCCTGGTCGTTCTGGCCGAGGCGAATCAAGAGGTTGAAATGTCCGGTCGTAATATTCCCAATACCAAGGTTGTCCTGGATGGTCAGGTGAATCTGCATGATCTGCTGAAAAGCAAGAAAGTGATTCTCACTGAAGCCGCAGTCGACAAGCTTGAGGAGCGTCTGGCATGAGTGCAAACATCAATCATTTCAACATCTTGCGTCAGCCTGTAGTGACTGAGAAGAGTTACACTGCAACTGGTGCTGCGAATCAATACACCTTCCGTGTCGATCGCGAAGCAACCAAGACCCAGGTGAAAGCTGCCATCGAAGCTATCTTCGAAGTGCAGGTGGAACGTGTTCAGGTCATTAATATGCCGAGTAAGCCGAAGCGTCGTGGCCAGAACATGGGTACACGATCCGGTTACCGCAAGGCAGTGGTTCGTTTGGCTGAAGGTCAGACACTTGAAACGGTAGAAGAGGCATAAACGATGGCACTTAAAGCATTAAAACCAACGTCCAACGGCAACCGCGGCCGTGTCGGCGTAGTCAACGAGGGTCTGCACAAGGGTAAACCCGAGTCCAGCCTGGTGACCGGCCTGACCAAATCCGGTGGTCGTAACAACAATGGCCGCGTCACATCCTTCCATCGCGGCGGTGGTCACAAGCGCCTGTATCGCATGGTTGATTTCAAGCGTGACAATTTCTCCGTTGAAGGTAAAGTTGCGCGCGTTGAATATGACCCTAACCGGACGGCTCACATCGCTCTGGTTCATTTCAGCAATGGCGACAAGCGTTACATCCTTGCACCTCAGGGGCTGCGTCCGGGCGATACCGTGATGTCAGGCCCGGATGCGGACATCCGCCCCGGCAATACTTTGCCGCTGGAAAAGATCCGTGTCGGTACATTGCTGCACAACATTGAATTGAAGCCTGGAAAAGGTGGTCAGCTGGCCCGCAGCGCAGGTACATCCATCCAGTTGATGGGTAAAGAGGGCGGCCGTGCCGTTCTCAAGATGCCTTCAGGCGAATTTCGCCGTGTCGACCTTCGTTGTCTGGCAAGTATTGGCGTGATGGGCAATGCCGACCATTCCAACCGCAAGGTTGGCAAGGCTGGCCGCTCCCGCTGGCTGGGTGTTCGTCCGAATGTTCGTGGTGTAGCCATGAACCCGGTTGATCATCCGCACGGTGGTGGTGAGGGACGTACTTCGGGTGGTCGTCATCCGGTGACCCCGTGGGGTGTTCCGACCAAGGGTCACAAGACCCGTCAAAAGAATAAGGCGTCGAATCGAGATATTATTCGCCGCCGTAACAAGAAGTGAGGTAAAAAATGGCGCGTTCACTGAAAAAAGGGCCGTATATTCAGGCCTCACTTCAGAAGAAAGTGGAAGCTACTCAGACTGGCAAGAAGGGTGTGATCAAGACCTGGTCCCGCCGTTCTACGATTTCTCCGGAGTTCGTCGGTCTGAATTTTGCAGTGCACAACGGTCACAAGTTTATTCCGGTGTACGTCACCGAGAATATGGTTGGCCACAAGCTCGGCGAGTTTGCTCCGACCCGTACATATTACGGTCACGGCGCTGACAGAAAGGCCAGGAGGTAAGCAGCATGTCTGATCAAGTTCGTGCACTTGCTAAAAATATGCGTATTAGTCCGCAGAAAGCCCGTTTGATGGCCGATGCCATCCGTGGTCTGGCGGTCGAGCGTGCTCTGGCTGTACTTGCTCTGTCGCCTCAGAAGTCGGCACGTCTGTATGAGAAAGTGTTGAAGTCTGCGATTGCCAATGCAGAGCAGAATCATGGCCTGGATGTGGATCAGCTGATTGTCTCCACTGCCAAGGCTGATGCAGGCATGACGCTCAAGCGTTATCGCCCGAAAGGCATGGGTCGCATGCGTAAACGTTATCATCGCCACAGTCACCTTACAGTGTCTGTAAGCGAACGCGGTTAAAGGGGTTCTTGATATGGGACACAAAGTAAATCCGGTCGGTTTCCGGGTCGGAATTATCCGTAACTGGGACTCGGTCTGGTATGCAACCGATGCCGATTTCGGCAGCCAGCTGCGCGAAGACATTGAACTGCGCAAGTTTGTTAAGGCTCGTCTGAAGCACGCTGGTGTTTCTCGCATCATCATCGAGCGTCCGGCTGGCAAGATCAAGGTGACTGTGCATACCTCCCGCCCGGGTGTTGTGATTGGTAAGAAGGGTGCCGAGATCGATGCTGTGCGTCGTGAATTGGTACAGAAGTTCGGCAAGGAAGTTCAGGTCTTCATCGTCGAGATTCGTCGCCCAGAAGCAGAAGCACAGCTGGTAGCTGAGAATATCGCCTTCCAGCTTGAGCGTCGTGTGGCTTTCCGTCGTGCGATGAAGCGTGCGGTGCAGAGCGCCATGCGTATGGGTGCCAAGGGTGTTCGTATTAATTGTGCCGGCCGTCTGGGTGGTGCTGAGATTGCTCGTACTGAATGGTATCGTGAAGGCCGTGTGCCGCTGCATACGCTGCGGGCCGATGTCGACTACGGTTTTGCTGAAGCCCACACCACTTACGGTGTGATTGGCGTGAAAGTTTGGGTGTTCAATGGTGAGAAGCTGGGCGACAGCGACTCCGAGAACGCATAAAGGGGTTTTTGACCATGTTGCAACCAAAAAAGATTCGCTGGCGTAAGCATCACAAAGAGCTGTCACGCATTCGTGGCAAGAGCCCGCGTGGCGCCAGCCTCAACTTCGGTAAATTTGGCCTGAAAGCCATGGAGCCTGGACGAATTACTGCACGTCAGATTGAGGCGGCTCGTATTACCATTAACCGTCACGTCAAACGTCAGGGTCGTGTGTGGATTCGCATGTTCCCCGATCTGCCGGTTTCCAAGAAGCCTGCTGAAGTTCGTATGGGTAAGGGTAAAGGTTCTCCGGAATTCTGGGTAGCTGCTGTCCGTGCCGGTCGTATTCTGTATGAAATGGACGGTGTGTCTGAGGAGATGGCGCGTGAAGCACTGGCTCTTGCCGCTGCCAAGCTGCCGATTCGCACCAAGGTCGTGGTACGTGGAGTTGGACGATGAGTGACATCAAGAAAGCAAAAGAATTGCGCGAAATGAAAGACGTTGAGCTGAGCGCTCGCATGGATGAACTGGCTGCAGAGAATATGAAACTGCGTTTTCAGAAAGCGACCATGCAGTTGAATAACACAGCCCGGGTTGGACAGGTACGCCGCGAAATCGCCCGTATCAAGTCCGTACTGGCTGAGCGCGGCTGAGGAGATAGAGAGAAATGTCTGAAGCAACAAGTAACAAGCGCACCCTGGAAGGGGTGGTGGTAAGCAACAAGGGCGAGCAGACGGTCGTGGTTCAGGTGGAGCGCAAGTTCCTGCATCCGCGTTATCGCAAGACGATTCGCTCGCACAAGAAATACATGGCCCATGATGCGGAAAACACCTGCAACATCGGCGATACCGTTCGCATTATCGAATCGGCTCCTATCTCCCGCCGCAAGCGTTGGCTGATGGAAGCTGTGCTGACCCGTGCTGAACAGCTGTAAGCGAGAGGTCCTGACATGATTCAGAATGAAACCGTACTCCAGGTCGCTGATAACTCAGGCGCCCGCCGGGTAAAATGCATCAAGGTGCTGGGTGGCTCCAAGCGTCGCTATGCCCGCGTCGGCGATGTGATTGTTGTAGCCGTCAAGGAAGCCATTCCGGGTGGCAAGGTGAAACGCGGCGAAGTACAGCGTGCCGTGGTTGTGCGTACCGCCAAGGAATTCCGTCGTCAGGATGGCAGCTCCATCCGTTTCGACGAAAATGCCGCTGTTCTGCTGTCCAAGCAGGATGAACCGCTTGGTACCCGTATTTTCGGCCCTGTAACACGTGAGCTCAGGAGCAAGGGATATATGAAGATTATCTCCCTGGCGCCTGAAGTACTGTAAGCGGTCAAGTGAGGCTATAGAGATGACGATGGTTAGAACCAGAATCCGCAGAGATGATGAAGTGATTGTTGTGGCCGGTCGCGACAAGGGTGCACGTGGCAAGGTTGTGCGTGTGCTGCCGCAGGACGGTGAAGTCCTGGTTGCCAAGGTCAACATGATCAAGCGTCATACCCGCCAGACCCAGAACAGCTCTGGCGGCATTATTGAGAAAGAGGCCCCGCTGGCTATTTCCAATGTGCAGTATTTCTGCCCGAAATGTAAAGCCGGTGTCCGTTTGGGCAGCAAGCAGCTTGAAGACGGGCGCAAGGTTCGCACCTGCCGCAAATGCGGCGAAGTGCTGGATCGCTAGGAGATTTGACGATGGCTCGTTTGAAAGATTTGTATAAAAAGACCGTAGCTCCGGCCTTGTCCAAGGAGTTCGGCTACAAGAACCCGATGCAGACTCCGACAATCACCAAGATTGTGGTCAACATGGGTGTCGGCGAAGCTTCCCAGAGCTCAAAGCTCATTGAAGGCGCGCTGACCGATATGACTGCGATTACCGGCCAGAAGCCGGTGATTACCCGGGCTCGTAAATCCATCGCCAACTTCAAGTTGCGCGAAGGTATGGCGGTCGGCTGTCGTGTCACCCTGCGTGGTGAGCGTATGTGGGAATTCATGGATCGTCTGGTGAACGTGGCTCTGCCTCGTATCCGCGACTTCAAGGGTGTGTCTCCGAAATCCTTTGATGGACGTGGTAACTTCACCTTGGGTCTGAAGGAACAGATTATTTTCCCGGAAATCGAATACGACAAGGTCGACAAGGTGCGCGGCATGGATATCACTATCTGCACCACCGCCCAGACCAATGATGAAGGCCGTGCGCTGCTCAAGCAGTTCGCCATGCCTTTCCGTAGTTAAGAGGAGTATTAGATGGCTTCAACACGAATGATTGTTAAATGCAATCGCAAGCCTAAGTTCAAAGTGCGCGCCTATACGCGTTGCCAGCTGTGTGGTCGTCCGCATTCGGTCTATCGCAAGCTCGGCATGTGCCGTATCTGTCTGCGTAAGCACGCCCTTGCCGGAGAAATTCCCGGCATGGTTAAGTCAAGCTGGTAAGGGGTATTACACCATGATGATGGATCGCATTGCCGATATGTTAACGCGCATTCGTAACGCGCAGACGGCGAAACTGGAAAAGATTGAAATGCCTGCCAGCAAGACGATTGAGTCTTTGGCTGAGCTGCTCAAGGAAGAAGGCTATATCGGGGCTGTTAAAAGCTATAACCATAAAGGCCACCGCTTCCTGCGTCTGACGCTGCGTTATGACGATGAGGGTCAGGCAATTATTCATGAGATTACGCGCATCTCCAAATCAGGCCGTCGGGTGTATGCCGGTGCTGAAGAGCTGCCGCGTGTGAAGAATGGCTATGGCGTTGCCATTGTCAGCACGTCGCAAGGTATTATGACCGATAAGAAGGCACGCGAGACCCACGTGGGCGGCGAAGTCCTCTGCACGGTATTTTGAGGTAAGATATGTCACGTATTGGTAAACAACCGATTACGGTTCCCGCCGGTGTGGAAGTAAGCATTGCTGCTGATTCCGTCACTGTAAAGGGCACCAAGGGCGAGCTGGTTGCGCCGTTGTTCCCCGGAATTACTGCGGCTCAGGAAGGCGACAAGCTGAGCATCAGCTGCACCGACCTGGAAACGAAAAAGACCAAGTCCTTCTATGGACTGGTTCGTGCGCTGCTGGCCAACAATGTTATTGGCGTATCGACCGGCTTCAGCAAGGTTCTTGAGCTGCGTGGCGTGGGTTACCGTGCTCAGGCTCAGGGCAAGAAGCTGAATCTTTCGCTCGGTTTTTCTCATCCTGTTGAGTATCAATTGCCTGAAGGTGTTGATGTCAAGGTTGAGCAGAGCAAGATTATCATTAGCGGTTTCGATAAGCAGAAAGTGGGTCAGGTTGCTGCCGAGATCCGCGCCTATCGTCCGCCTGAGCCATACAAGGGCAAGGGTGTGCGTTACGAAGGCGAATATGTTGCCATGAAGGAAGGCAAGAAGGCTTAACGGCCGGATTGCGTAAGGACAGGAGTAGGAAATGGCTTTTAAACGTTATGAATCCAACAGTGCAGTACGTCGCGCCCGTCGCGTTCGTGCGCGTGTCAAGGCACAGAATCGTGTGCGCCTGAGCGTTTTCCGTTCGGCACGTCATGTCTATGCCCAGTTGATTGACGATCAGAACGGCAAGACCCTCGCCACTGCATCGAGCCTCGAAGCTGCGATCAAGCAAGGCGGCAACAAGGTTGGCGCTGAAGCTGTCGGCAAGTTGCTGGCTGAGCGCGCATTGAAAGCCGGTGTAACCGAAGTTGCCTTCGATCGCGGCCCTTTCCCTTATCATGGCCGTGTTCAGGCCCTCGCTGAAGGCGCTCGTGGCGCCGGATTGAAGTTCTAGGAGAACGATATAATGATCAATACTGACGAATTAGAGCTGAACGAAAAGCTCATTCACATCAACCGCGTTGCCAAGACTACATCCGGTGGCCGCAACATGAGCTTTTCAGCCCTGATGGTTGTCGGTGATGGCAATGGCCACATCGGCTTTGGCCATGCCAAGGCGAAGGAAGTTCCAGAAGCGATCCGCAAAGCATCCGAGATTGCCAAGAAGTCACTGATCTTCGTACCGCGCAAGGATGGTACGATCCATTATCAGGTTATTGGTCGGCAGGACTCGAGTCGAGTCATGCTCAAGCCCGCATCCGAAGGTACCGGCGTGATTGCCTGCACCGCTGTGCGTGCTGTGCTTGATGCAGTCGGTGTGAAGGATATTCTGACCAAATCACTGGGTTCACGTAACTCACTGAATGTCGTACGCGCTACGTTCAACGGCCTGAAGTCTCTGCAGAGCCCGGAACAGGTTGCCGCTCGCCGCGGTAAGTCCGCTTAACAACAGCTAGGAGAGCATCATGGCTAAGAAGAACACTATTCAGGTACGTCAGTACAAGAGTGCCATCGGTTATGACAAGAGCCAGGCGGCCACGTTGCGCGGCCTTGGCATCCGTCGCATGCATCAGGTGGTTGAACTGGAGGATACCCCTTCCGTTCGTGGCATGGTTAACAAGATTTCGCACCTTGTTCGTATTGAATCCGGAGAATAAAGATGAAGCTGAATGATATTAAAGCAACGGAAGGTTCCCGCAAGAATCGCAAGCGCGTGGGTTGCGGTATCGGTTCCGGCAATGGCAAGACTGCCGGCCGCGGTCACAAGGGTCAGAAATCCCGTACCGGCGGCAAGGTTGCGCGTGGTTTTGAAGGCGGCCAGATGCCGTTGATTCGCCGCGTTCCCAAACGTGGTTTTACTTCCAAGGTCGATAACGATTTTCAGATCGTTAACCTGTCCCAGCTGAACGCTTTTGATGATGGCAGCACCGTTGATGCAGCTGCATTGTTCGAAGCAGGTCTGGTTCGCAATGCCGTGGATCCGATTAAGGTCCTGGCTACCGGCGAGCTGAGCAAGAAAGTGGAATTGGCTGTGGATGCCGTCTCTGCACAGGCAGCAACCAAGATTCAGGCTGCCGGCGCCAAGCTAAAACTCACCTCGGCCGAGGCTTAAGATGGCCAATCAGGCGGGGAATCTGGGTGGCCTGGGTGACATCGGAAAAATTCCGGAACTAAAGAGCCGCATTCTTTTCACCTTGGGTATGTTGATTGTGTATCGTATCGGTGCACATATTCCGGTACCCGGTATTGATGCTGCCGTGCTGGCGCAGTTCTTCAATCAGGCTCAGGGCAGCCTGCTGGGCATGTTCGACATGTTTTCCGGTGGCGCATTGTCCCGTCTGACCATTTTTGCCCTGGGCATCATGCCCTACATCTCTGCCGCCATTATCATTCAATTGATGACGGTGGTTTCGCCCAAGCTCGAGCAGCTGAAGAAAGAAGGCGAAGCAGGGCGTCGCAAGATTACCGAATATACCCGCTACGGCACCGTATTGCTGGCCGTATTCCAAGCCGTCGGCATGTCGATTGGTCTGGAGTCGTTCTCTGTTGGCGGCCAGTCCGTGGTTATTGAGCCTGGCATTGCCTTTAAGGCGATGTGCGTCATTACCCTGGTTTCCGGTACCGTCTTCCTGATGTGGGTGGGTGAGCAGGTGACCGAGCGCGGTATCGGCAATGGTATTTCACTGATCATTTTTGCCGGCATTGCGGCAGGCCTTCCTGCTGCTGTTGGCGGCACCCTTGAGCTGGCCCGTACCGGTGAGTATTCACCGTTCACCGTACTGCTGCTGTTTGCTATGGCGCTTCTGGTGACCGGAGTTGTGGTTTGGTTCGAGCGTTCGCAGCGTCGCATTCCGATTCAGTATGCCAAGCGTCAGGTCGGCAATCGCCTGTACGGCGGTAAAGCATCATTTCTGCCGTTAAAGGTGAACACCGCCGGTGTTATTCCGCCCATTTTCGCTTCGTCCCTGATTCTGCTGCCGGCGACCTTTGCCCAGTTCACCAAGGGCGTGGAAGGCTTTACCTGGCTGGAAGATATCAGTGCCATCCTGTCTCCGGGCGCCTGGCTGTATATGGCTCTGTTCACCGCATTGATCGTATTTTTCTGCTTCTTCTACACAGCGATTGTCTTTACTCCCAAGGATACGGCTGACAACCTGAAGAAGAACGGCGGCTTTATTCCGGGCATCCGTCCGGGTCAGAAGACTGCCGAGTACATTGATTCCGTACTCACCCGCATCACGGTGGTCGGCGCGATATATGTGTCGCTGGTCTGCCTGTTGCCACAGTGGCTGATCTCCGAGCTGTCCGTGCCGTTCTATTTCGGCGGCACATCGCTGCTCATCGTCGTGGTCGTGACCATGGACACCATGGGGCAGATTCAGTCTCACCTGCTTAGCCATCAGTACGAAGGCTTGATGAAGCAGGCTCGTCTCAAAACCCGCTGATGAACATTGTTTTGTTTGGCCCCCCGGGTGTCGGTAAAGGCACCCAGGGCGAGCGTCTTGCCTCGGCTACCGGCGCCAGTCACCTAGCCATGGGCGATATCCTGCGCGCGGCCGTGCGTGATGAAACCGAGGCCGGACTGAAGGCCAAGGCATTTATGGAAGCCGGCAAGCTGGTTCCCGATGCTGTCGTAGTGGCGATGATTGAAGATCAGATTGCTGGGAACCCTGATGCCGGGGACCGTGATGCCGGATTCCTGCTGGATGGATTTCCGCGCAATGTAGCCCAGGCCGAAGCGCTTGAAGCAATGCTTGCCCGACATGATATGCACATTGACCGGGTAGTCTTCATGGATGCACCCGAAAAAGACCTGATTGACAGGCTTAGTGGCCGACTGATTTGCAGGGCTTGCGGTTTTGGATTTCATAGGCATTATTCGCCACCCCGTGAAACAGGACGTTGCGACCGTTGTGGCGGTGAGTTGTATCAGCGAGAGGACGATCATGAGGATGTGATTGCCAATCGCCTGCATGTATATCAGGAACAGACTCAGCCTTTACTGGCCTACTACCAGGACAAACAGGGTTTTCGCAAACTGGATGCTTCCGGGGAAATGGATGCGGTATATGCTGCATTAACCAAGGCGGTAGAAGACTAAGGCATGGCAAAAGAAGATATTATTGAGATGTCAGGTGAAGTGGTTGAGAAGCTTCCCAATGCAATGTTCAAGGTCAAACTTGAGAATGAACACGAATTATTGTGTACGATTTCAGGAAAAATGCGTAAGTATTACATTCGCATTCTTCCCGGAGACAAGGTGACGGTGGAGATTTCTCCCTATGACCTTTCGCGCGGCCGTATCAGCTATCGCGAAAAATAACCGGATTTCCGGTAATAGTTGTTGGAGGTGCAGACGTGAAAGTCCGTGCATCAGTAAAAAAAATGTGTAACAAGTGTCGTGTGATTCGCCGTAAGGGCGTTGTCCGCATTATCTGCGAGAACCCACGTCACAAACAGCGTCAGGGATAACAGGAGTTGCGCTGCCAGGCGATTTTCGCTATGGTTCGCGCCCTTTTTTTAGGCCCTAAGGAGGCAGCAAGTGGCTCGTATAGCCGGTGTAAATATTCCGACTCAGAAACGCGTTGAAGTCGCGTTGACATATATTTTCGGCATTGGTCTGACATCTTCGCAGAAGATTTTGGCCAAGGCAGGTGTCAATGCAGAAACCCGCGTCAAGGATCTGAGCGAAGACGAAGTAACCAAGATCCGTAATATCATCGGTGATGATTATGCGGTGGAAGGCGATCTGCGTCGTGAAGTCTCACTGAACATCAAGCGTTTGACGGATTTGGGTTGCTATCGCGGCCTGCGTCATCGTCGTGGACTGCCGCTGCGCGGTCAGCGCACCAAAACCAATGCCCGCACACGCAAGGGACCGCGTCGTGCCGTTGCCGGCAAGAAGAAGTAAGGGGATAATCGATGGCTGCACCAAAAGCATCGGGTAAGAAGCGTACGCGCAAGAATATTGCCAACGCTGTTGCCCATATTAAAGCAACCTTTAATAATACCATTATTACGTTCACCGATCAGGCCGGAAATGCAATTTCCTGGGCTACTGCCGGTGCTTCGGGCTTTAAAGGTTCACGTAAAAGCACGCCTTTCGCAGCTCAGGTTGCTGCCGAAGAAGCCGCTCAGAAGGCAATGGATCACGGTGTAAAGAACTGCACTGTTCTGGTTCGTGGCCCTGGTAGTGGTCGTGAATCCGCCCTGCGTGCAATTGCCGCAGCTGGTATCAACGTCGTTTCAATTCGCGACGTCACCCCCATTCCGCACAACGGATGCCGCCCACCTAAGCGGCGCCGCGTTTAGGAGTTTAGAACATGGCTCGTTATATGGAAGCTAAATGCCGTCTGTGTCGGCGTGAAGGCGAAAAGCTTTATCTCAAGGGTGGCAAGTGCTATTCCGACAAGTGCCCGATTGAGCGTCGCCCTTATGCACCGGGTATGCATGGCCAGAACCGTCGCACCAAGGTGTCTGACTATGGTCTGCAGTTGCGTGAAAAGCAGAAGGTTAAGCGTACCTATGGTTTGCAGGAAAAACAGTTCCGCAGCTACTTCAGCGAAGCTGACCGCATGCCTGGCATCACTGGTCTGAACCTGCTGCAGCTGTTGGAATCCCGTCTGGACAATGTGATTTATCGCATGGGTTTGGCAACTTCCCGCACCGAGGCGCGTCAGATCGTGCGCCACAAGCTGGTCAAGATGAATGGTCACATCACCAATATCCCTTCCGCACTGGTTCCTGTCGGTGCACGTCTGGAACTGGTGAATGGCGCCAAAGAACATCTGCGCGTGAATGCTTCTGTTGAAGCTGCAGGAACTCGCGGTACCGCTGAGTGGATGGACGTTGATCTGCCAAGCCGTCAGGGCACCTTCCGTGAACTGCCGCTGCGTGAACAGCTGGATGCGGGTATCCGTGAACAGCTGATTGTCGAACTTTATTCCAAGTAAAAACTGAGGTCTGTTTCATGTCGTTGATTACGCCACGTAATATCACTGTTGAAGAAACCGTTCCCGGCCGCGAAGCGAAGATTGTTTTCGAACCGCTCGAGCGGGGCTATGGCACAACGATTGGTAACAGCCTGCGTCGCATGCTGCTCTCTTCTCTGCCCGGCTCTGCCGTAACGAGTGTCAGCATCAACGGTGTCATGCACGAGTATGATACCATCAAGGGCGTTCGCGAAGATGTTATGGACATCATCCTGAGCCTCAAAGAGCTGGATATCCGTCAGGAGTCCGACGATGCTGCAAGTATCACGCTTGATGTGAAGGGCCCTGCTGTGGTTACAGCTGCCGACATCAAATGCCCGGCCGGCGTGTTCGTTCTGAATCCTGAACTGGTTCTGGCGCACCTGAACGACGATGGTCAGTTGACCTTTGATGCCCGTATTGAAAAGGGTCGCGGTTATGATCCTGCCAGTGAGCGTGAGATTGAGGAGCGTGCTGTTGGTCATCTGCTCGTGGATGCATCCTATTCACCGATTCGCAAGGTTGCGACCCGTGTGGAAGCCGCCCGTGTCGGTCAGAAGACCAACTACGACAAGCTGATCATGGAAGTGGTCACCAATGGTTCCCTTTCTCCGGAAGAAGCCATTAACGCCGCTGCCCGTATTCTCGACAAGCAGCTGGCTGTATTTATCGATTTCACCGATATCGATCTGGGCGCTGAAGAAGAAGTCGTCGATAATGGTCTGGAAGAGCTGCTGGCTCAGCCGATCGAGCATCTTGACCTGTCGGTTCGCTCGATGAACTGCCTGAAATCCGATGATGTGTTCCGCGTTGGTGATCTGGTGCAGCGTAGTGAGCAGGCGATGTTGCGTACTCCGAACTTTGGCCGTAAGTCCTTGAACGAGATCAAGGAAGTGCTTGAAAACATGGGCCTTGAACTCGGCATGCAGGTCGAGAACTGGCCGCCGCAGGAATCCGAAGACTCGCTGGAAAGCTGAGTCGGTATTTATTGAGAAGAGGATACAAAGATGAGACACCGTAAACATCATGGTTCACTCGGTCTGCCAAGCGGCCACCGCCGCGCTTTGATGGCCAACCTGGCCAGCGCTTTGCTGACCCATGGCCGCATCGAGACCACCGAAGCGAAGGCTCGTGCTGTACGTCCGTATGTCGAAAAGTTGATCACCCTTGGTAAGCGTGGCGATCTGCACGCACGCCGTCAGGCGCTGGCCAAGCTGCGTCATCGTCCGATCGTCGATCTGTTGTTTTCCGACGTGGCTGGTGCCGTTGCTGATCGTAACGGTGGCTACACCCGCATGATCAAGACCGGTTTCCGTGCCGGCGATGCTGCTCCGATGGCTATCATTGAGCTGGTACAGGAAAAGGTTGTCGCCAAGAAGAAGGCTAAGCCGGCCAAGAAGGCCGCTGCCAAGCCTGCCAAGAAGGCAGAAGCCAAGGTTGAAGACGAGAAGGCTGAAGAAACGGCTGTTGAGGCTGCTGCCGAACCGGCTGCCGAAGCCACTGACGACAAGGCTGAAGCCAAGTCTTAAGGCTTTATTCGATCCATTCAAAAGGCCCCGCACTGCGGGGCCTTTTTTTGTGCCCGTGACCGGATGCATCTGGCCAACTCCGGCCATTCAATTCCGACATAGACATTTCAGATTATTTCGTCTATATAAATATGGGGGCTGACACCTAATAAAATTCTTTGAGCAGCTTTTTTAGGTCAACAAGCTGTT
>CAZDJY010000026.1:0-14268 GCA_964505835.1 uncultured Zetaproteobacteria bacterium
TGGCAGGCCATCCATGGCCTGCACGGATGCTCTGACTTTTTCAGAGCATCCTTAACTCAACAGCGAGCTGTTTTCAATGCTTTTGACCAGCTTACTTTTGGCGACCATATCAATGATGAGTGAGGCGTACATGGCAAGACACAAGGTGGAAAAGACCAGTCTCTTTTTCATGTTCAGCTCCCTATATGTATTTTTCTGCTCTTTTGCCTATCCATGATTAAGCAAAATTCCGAAAAAAGCCGTGATGCGGCTCACGTTTATGAGTTGTTCGGGTGCCAGCACATGCAGGAGGGTTGAACGTGCGGACAGGATCCATACCTGCCTTTCAATGGCTGGGCCATCAATCCTATGAACCGATTTGGATGCGTCTACAGGAACATGCAGCGTGCATCGCGGATGGCGAAGCCGACGAGGTTGTCTGGGCCTGTGAGCATGATCCTGTCTATACGACCGGTCGCCGCGCTATCGACAATCGACTTGAGGACATGCTACCAGCGCCGCTCATAGTCACCGATCGGGGCGGGGAAACGACCTATCACGGGCCCGGTCAGGTTATGTTCTATCCGATAGTGCATCTGCGTGCCCGGGGGCTGGGGGTCAAGCAGTATGTTCATCTGCTCGAGCAGTCTTGTATCGAGTTGTTGGAAGAGCTTGGCATTGTCGCCCGCAGACGTTGTGGCTATCCGGGTGTCTGGCTGGGGGAGAGTAAGGTTGCGGCAGTGGGAGTGCGAGTGGCAAGGGGTGTGGCATACCACGGCATGGCGATGAATGTGAAGGTGGATACTGCCTGTTTTGCTGCCATTCGCCCCTGCGGCCTGGAGTTGCCGGTTGCGAATTTAAGTGATGCCGGCATCGACATGCCATTGCCAGAACTGGCCGAAAGCTGGTATCATTGTTTTACTCACCTGTTGGGAGCGATGAAGGGGTTATAGCTTAGGGGCGACTTTCGTTTACACCTTTGTCCTGAGTCGGTATGGTACGCCGCCTTTTCGAAGATCGGTGTGAATTGCCCCGGTTTTTATGGTTTGGAGGAAAAAGATTATGGCTTTGACCAAGAAACAAATTGCCGATTTTGACAAGCAGCTGACCGATTGGAAGGCCGAGCTTGAGGAAGGCCAGAGCGATACGATGCATGCCATGCACGAGCAGGAGCTGGCATCTTTTCCCGATCCCACCGATCAGGCCAGTGCTGAAACCGATTTGAATTTCGACCTGCGGATCAAGGATCGTGAGCGTCGCTTGATTAAAAAGATCAATCAGGCACTTGTTCGCATCAAGGATGGGGAATTTGGTCTGTGCGAATCATGCGGAGGCGATATTAGTCTCAAACGTCTGCATGCTCGTCCGGTCACTACGCTGTGCATCGAATGCAAAACCGCTCAGGAGCAGGAAGAACGCACGCGTCTGGATTAATCGATCCCCTTTTTTGAGCCCAAGCATCTGAAAGCCCGCCTCTGTGCGGGCTTTTTTATGTGATGTGAACATGTGCGCCCATTCCCAATGTGTGAAAAAGAAGCTACGCTTGTTGCAATATACTTGGGCAGGGCGAGGAACTTCGGTACCTTCAATGCCACGGTATAGAGGGAGGGAGGTTAGCAACTCGTGTTGAATTGGGTCGCTCAGTTTATTGAACGGTACCAGAAGTGGTTTGGCTGGCCGCTTATCGTGGTCATGTCGCTAACGGCTTTTGCCACGGCATTTGTGCAGCCGTATTTTCTCGAGCAGATTGAATTAAAGACGCTTGATCAACGCTTTAAAGCACGCGGTGTTATTCCGCCGGACAAACGCGTCGTCATACTGGCCGTGGATGATGATTCGCTGACCTCGGTAGGTCGCTGGCCTTGGCCCCGGGATCGTATTGGCAGCCTGATTGATCGGGTGCTTGGCGAATACGGCGCCGCAGCTATGGGCATGGACATCGTTTTTTCCGAATCCCAGGCTAATCCGGTTAATGAATCGTTACGCCTTTTGCGACACTCGGGCAAAGCGCCCGATGCAATCGCTGACTGGCTTGAAGTACATCATGAAATTGGCAATCTTGATGCATCATTTGAGCAGGTGTTGAAAAAATACCATGACCGGCTGGTGCTGGGGTATTTCTTTTATCCTCAGGGTGCCGAGGTACCATTGTTGGCGCGGGCGGATTTGGCACAGGAATCGAGTTTGCTTCAACCATCGGCCATGACGGTTGAGCTGGCCAATAAACGCGTTGCAGGCGTGCCCCATGTGGCGGCAGTTGAAGGCAATCTTCCAACGTTGACTGAGGCGGCCGATACGGCCGGTTTCTTCAACTTTTTTCCGGATGCCGACGGCACGGTTCGACGCGTTCCTTTGATGGTTGAACTCGAAGGCTTTATCTATCCGAGTCTGGATTTGCAGACCTTGCGGGTGGCGCTCGGCTGGCCCGAGCTGTCGGCGAGAATCGGCCCCCTCGGTGTTGATGAAGCGCGCCTGGGTGAGCATGTGATACCAACGGACCGTAGCGGCGGCATGTTGCTCAACCATTATGGACCAGGACGCACCTTCACCCATGTTTCGGCGGCCGAAGTTCTGGCTGGCCGAGCTGACCCCGGGATATTCAAGGATGCGATAGTTCTTTTAGGTGTAACAGCCGTCGGTGTATATGATTATCGTCCCAGTCCCTTCGATTCGGCATTTCCGGGCGTGGAGGGCCATGCGGCTGCAATGTCCAATATCCTCAATAATGAGGAGATAAAGCGCCCTCAGATGATGGGCGTGATTGAGCTTTTCTCAGTGCTGCTATTTAGCCTTTTGTGCGGTCGCCTTGTCCTCGGGAGCGGCCCGGTGATGCAGAGTGTCAGTATCTTTGGTATTCCGATGTTGCTGGTGCTGGTTTCGTTCTTGTTGTTTGCCGTATACGGCATTTGGGTGAAAATCACCTATTTGCTTTTTGGCTCCCTGTTGGCTGCGGTGCCGACAACGCTGCTGCAATATGTCGTCGAATCCAGGCGTCGGATGTTCATTCATGATGCATTTTCCCATTATCTTGCTCCGAAGGTGGTTGAGAGCCTTTCCAAGAATCCGGAGCAGTTGAGACTTGGCGGAGAAGAGCGCGAGATGACTGCATTTTTTTCCGATATCGCCGGATTCTCCACCTTCTCGGAAAAACTGGAGCCCGAGGCTCTGGTCCATTTCCTTAATCTGTATCTGACGGCTATGAGCGATATTATTCTGGCTCACGGTGGCACCATCGATAAATATGAAGGTGATGCGATTATCGCTTTTTTCGGGGCTCCCGTGGACATGCCGGATCATGCGACGTGCTGTGTGCTGGCGGCCATTGAGCAGCAGGCGACCTTGAGCGCATTGCGCCTGCAGTGGGCGGAGGAAGGGTATCCGAAGGTTCATATTCGCATCGGCATTAACAGTGGACCGATGGTGGTTGGCAATATGGGTACAGATACACATATGAATTATACTATGATGGGCGACCACGTGAATCTGGCTGCAAGGCTTGAGGGTGTGAACAAGGCTTACCGTACGCCGATTTTGATCAGCCGGGACACCTATGATCTGGTCCGCGATGACGTGGCAGCCCGATTTGTCGACCGAGTGCGTGTCGTGGGTCGCAAGAAACCGGTGGATATCTATCAGCCTATCTGCCGGCGATCCGATATCCTGCCTGAGCAACTGGAGCAATTCCGGACCTATGAAAAGGCATGGAATATGATGCGGCGGCGGCATTTTGTTGAGGCTGAGAAAATTCTGATGGACCTGTGCCTGTCCCATTCCGATGGCGCTGCCGAGGTGCTGCTTGAGCGGGTGCGCTCTTTTCGCCAACATGAGCCAGCTATGGACTGGGATGGCGTTTTCGATCTGCAAACGAAATAACCGGTCTCCTAAGGCGAGTCATTGCGCCGAATCGGGCAGGCCGTAGAGTAGCCGTATGTCATATCTCGTCCTTGCCCGGCGCTGGCGGCCACAACGTTTTTCCGATCTTGTCGGTCAGGATGTGGTGGTGCGCACTCTGAAAAACGCTTTGCAAAGCGGTAATTTGGCGCATGCCTACCTTTTATGCGGCATCCGGGGTGTCGGCAAAACCACCATTGCCCGGCTGATGGCCATGGCCGTGAATTGCGAGCAGCCCGAACAGGGTGAGCCCTGTGGCAGCTGTTCGGCATGTCAGGGTATATCCACAGGGGCGAACCTTGATGTGCAGGAGATGGATGCGGCCAGCCATACCGGCGTGGACGATGTGCGCGAAATTCTTGATGGGGTTCGCTACCCGCCCAACAGCCTAAAAACCAAAGTTTATATTATTGATGAAGCTCACATGCTTTCCAAGAGCGCCTTCAATGCGTTGCTGAAAACCCTTGAGGAACCACCAGCGAGGGTGATGTTTATTCTGGCGACTACGGAATCGGAGAAATTGCCAGTGACGGTACGTTCGCGTTGCCAGCGTTTTGACCTGCGCAGACTCGGGCAAGGCGAGATCAGTGATTATCTGGCGCACGTGTTCGCCGAGGAGAAAGTGGCTGCGGATGAGAATGCCGTAGCGGCCATTGCTCAGGCTGCAGATGGCAGTGTGCGCGATGCACTGTCCTTGGCCGAGCGGGTGCTCGCTTACAACAGTGAAAAGCTAAGTCTTGATGCGGTCCATGCGGCTTTGGGCATGGTGGGCGGAATATTGAGCCGTAGCCTTTCCGGGCACATCTTCGAAGGGCGGACTGATCAGGCATTGCTCAGCCTTCGGCAGGGAATCGCGGGCGGCCATGCCCCTCGTAGTATACTGCAGGAACTGGGCCGTTTATGGCATCGTCTGGCCTGTTTGATGGCGGATGAGTCGTTATCGCCCGATGAGCCAGACCCGGAACAGCAAGCTTGGCTACAGACCTTTGCGGAGCGCCTGACGCATCCGCTGCTGGATCTGCGTTATCAGGTGTTATTGACCGGTTTGCGCGACCTTTCGCTGATGGATGAACGAATGGCCGCCGAGATGCTTGTGATACGGCTGAGTGGATTGCAGCAGGTGGCGCCCGTCTCGGGGGGTGTGCTTCAGACAGGCATTCCCGGGGCAAAGAAAAAGGCAGGTGATTCGTCCGCTGGTGCTAAGGAAGAGGAACATGAGGCTCTGCAGTCCCGAGACCAGCGGATAGAGAGCACATCGATTGAGCAAGCGGACAAACAGGGTGTTGAGTCCGAAGGCGAAGAAGTCCCTGAGCCCGAGTTGGCCCTTGCAGCTGAGCAGGCAGAGGCTTCCGGAGAACCGATTGAGCCCGATCTGCCACTGCATGAGGATAAGAATCAGGCTCCGGTATATGATTCATGGCAGGATGCGGTGGATGCGTTTGCCCTGCTCAGGCCCGGGGTATCGGCCATGCTGGATCACGTTGTTTGTCTGGAGTTCGGCTCTAAAGTCCGTTTGGCGCTGGATAAGCATCAGCAGCGCGCCATTGCGCCGGCTGACCGTCTGGCATTTGCTGAATGGCTGGGGCGGGAAGTGCTCTGGGAAGCACGCCAGAGTGAGCATGGTGAATCCCTGTCGCAGGAGCGAGCCCGCCAATCCAGAGCAGAAATGGCAAGAATGCGGCAGAATGCCGAAAATGACCCGCATGTGCAGGCATTAATGAAAGAAATGGATGCCCAGTTGGTGAAAGTAACACCGGCCGGGGTGGATAATCAGGCAGGAGAAGCAGAGTGAATATCGCAAAAATGATGCAGCAGGCTAAAAAGATGCAGCAGGGCATGGAGAAGATGAAGGAGGAGCTGGCGGCGCTGGAGGTGGTTGGTGAATCCGGCGGCGGCATGGTCAAGGTGACGATCATGGGAGACCGCTCGGTGAAAGCGGTCAATATCGATGACACCATTTGGGCAGAACAGGATAAGGCTCTGATCGAAGACCTTGTGGCAGCCGCCGTTAATCATGCCATACAGAAGGTGGAGGAAGTGAGTCAACAGAAGCAGCAGGGATTGATGGCGGGCATGCCGTTGCCGCCAGGCTTCTCGCTTTGATGTATTTTCCGGGGATGCCGGCAGCGTTGGCACGAGTGGTCGAGATGCTGGCCTCGCTGCCCGGCATTGGCCCTAAAACCGCGATGCGTCTGGGATTGAATCTGCTTGCCCGGCCAGCCGGTGATAGCCGGGCGTTGGCTGAAGCTCTGCAAGCCTTGCATGAGCAGGTCGGCTTTTGCGACCAGTGTGGATGCTTTGCCGAGCAGGACCATTGCCAATTCTGTGATCATATCAAAAGGGATCATTCGCTTGTTTGTGTGGTCGAGCAACCGGTTGATGTACTTATGATGGAGCGCGGCCATGGATTTCGGGGTGTGTATCATGTCTTGCATGGCCGTTTGAGTCCGATTGACGGTATTGGCCCGGACAAGCTCAGCTTGCCAGCCCTGGATCGACGGGTGGCTGCAGGGGTGAAGGAGCTGATCCTGGCGACCAGTGCCACGGTGGATGGTGAGGCGACAGCACATTTCCTGGCTCGCCGGTATCAGACTGCTGAGGTAATGATCTCGCGCATTTCCAGAGGCGTTCCGGAAGGCGGCGAACTGGAATATCTGGATGAGCATACTCTGAGTCGGGCGCTGGATCAGCGCGTTGCCTGGGAACGGGTGCAGCCCTGACCGGGAAGGACGCATTGCCGGACTTTCAACTGCTTGTTGAGCGCTGGAATCAGCTTCGAGGTAAGCTTGACGCTGCAGACGTTCGTATGCTCGTGGTCAGCAAATATGCGCCGGATGCGGCAGTCAAGGCACTCATCGATGCTGGACAGCGGCATTTTGCCGAGGCCCGGGGCCAGCAATTGCGCGATCGCTCGCTGCAGTGGCCCGTATGCGAATGGCATATGATCGGTCCGACCCAGAAGAATAAAGCCAAATACATCGCGCGCCATGCGGCGGTTTGGCACAGCTGCGAGGATATCGAGGTGGCGTCCAGGGTGGCGAGACTGGTGCAAGAACAAGGCGATGAACGGGAACTCCCCGTACTAATTCAGGTTAATATTGCCGGCAATCCGGAACAGCACGGCGTTGATCCTCAGAAAGCGGGTGAGCTGGCTGATGCGCTTGAGCGTATGGATGGACTAAGGCTGACGGGTCTGATGGGCATGGCTCCCCAGCTCTGTGAAGGTCAGGAACAGCCGGTTCGGGATGCCTTTAGACAATTGCGAACCTTGCGGGATGATCTGTTCGGTGGGAGCTTTGGCGAGTTGTGTATGGGCATGAGCAATGATTATCACATTGCTGTGGAAGAGGGCGCGACAATCGTACGTCTGGGGACGACCGTATTCGGTGATCTTCAGATGCGCTCATAAAGCCGGATACGGATTGAAGGATATATCATGCAACAGTTGAACATTTCGTTTATCGGCGGCGGCAACATGGCCGAAGCTCTCATAGCAGGGTTGGTAAGGGCAGAGCATCCAAGTGACTCAATTCGGGTGGCCGAGCCCAATGCCGGGCGCCGTCAGCAATTAACAGACATGTACGGTATTCAGGCCTTTGCCGATAATCATCAGGTGGCAAAGGATGCGGATATCCTGGTGCTGGCGGTGAAGCCGCAGCAGATGGAGTCGGCGCTGAAAGGGTTGCAGCCTGAAGCTAAGGCGACAGTGGTCAGTATTGCGGCGGGTGTGCGGACGGCTTCGCTTGCCGAATGGCTGGGCGGACAGGCTCATATTGTTCGCGTGATGCCCAATACACCGGCACTGGTTGCGGCAGGCATGTCGGTGATTTTTACCAACGCGGATGCATCGCATTACCAACGCGCCGAGTATGTGCTCAAGGCCTGTGGGGAGGTTGCCCGAGTCGACCGCGAGGAGCAAATGCATGCGGTTACGGCAGTGTCGGGCAGTGGACCAGCTTATTTCTTCTTATTGGCTGAAATGATGCAGGCCGCAGGTGTGTCGCTGGGGCTGCCGAAGGATTTGGCGGAGAAACTTGCTAGCCAGACAGCTCTCGGGGCCGGGCTCATGCTGGTTGAAAGCGGTCGCTCAGCCGAAGCTCTTCGTCATCAGGTGACAAGCCCGGGCGGCACGACGCAGGCGGCTCTCGACACGATGTATGAGATGGGTCTCCCCGATGCGGTGCGCAAGGGAGTCGTGGCGGCCAGCAAACGGTCGGCGGAACTCGGCTGATGTTTATTTTAGGTTATTTTTTGCAAGCCCTGGCCGGGGTGCTGCATGTTATCCTGATTTCCGCCATGGTGGTGGTGATTGCGCGAGCGGTTTTATCCTGGGTTTCTCCTGATCCGTATAATCCGATCGTGCGCATTATTAATCAGCTGTCCGAGCCTCTGCTGTTCCCGGTTCGCCGTCGTGTCCCTTATCTGGGAGGTGTTGATTTTTCGCCGATGATCGTTTTGCTGGCGATCATGTTCATCGATAACTTTCTGGTGCCCAGTTTGCAAAGAATTGCCGTGCAAATCCTGCAGGGCATGTAATGGATTCGGGTGAACATCCGATTAACCAGGCGATTGCCGAGGGAAAGCAGGGTTTGTATTTGAACGTGCATGCACAACCCGGGGCAAGACGGCCGCAACTGCGTGGCATGCATGGTGATTCGGTCAAGATTGCCGTGGCAGAGGCGCCTCAGGATGGCAAAGCCAACGCTGCTATTGTTGAGTTAATCCGTAAGGCATTAGGGCTGCCCAAATCCGATGTCGAAGTGGCATCCGGACATAGCTCGCGGCGCAAACGTATCTTCCTGCATGGTTCAAAAACTGAATTGCGCCATAAACTGGAGAAATGGCTTGATAGCTAAGGCCAGCAAGCTCATGCGCTATCCTTACATATGGCTGCTCTTGATCTGTGCGGCCAGTTTTTTTGCCGCCCTAGGTGGTCATACCCTATGGGATGTGGATGAGCCGAATAATGCCGTGTGTGCGAGAGAGATGCTCTTTGCCGGAAACTGGTGGGTGCCCATGTTTAACGGCGACCTGCGGTTTGATAAGCCGATCCTTATCTACTGGCTGATGATGCCGTTGAATGCTCTGTTCGGGGTTAATGAATGGACGGCCCGCCTGCCTTCTGCTCTGGCCATGAGCGGATTGGTGCTGGTGGTTTTCAGCATGACGCGCCGCTTGTTGAAGCACCTCAATGCATCCGAAGCTGGAGCAACTGCATTGATGACGGCCGCTGCATTTGCCACGGCGCTGCACATCGTGGTGATCGCACGGGCAGCCGTTCCTGATCCATTGTTGATGCTGAGCCTCGGCTTTGCGCTTCCGGCATTGCTGCTTGTCTACCTTGAGAAGCCTGAATCCGCTCCACCCAAGGATACTATGCCGGGTCTTCTGGTTGGTGCCTATATCGCCATTGGACTGGGTGTGTTGGCCAAGGGGCCGATTGCCGGGCTCATGCCATTACTGATTGTCGGTACTTTTTTGACCTTGGTGGGTGGATGGCAGCACTGGCGAATCTTCCATCCCTGGAAGGGGATCGCGATTGCATTGCTGGTAGCTATGCCGTGGTATGTCACGGTTGGTATCCTGACCGATGGTGAATGGTTGAAGGGTTTCATCTTGCATCACAATCTGGATCGTTTCACCGGCTCCTTACAGGGGCACCGGGGATTCCCGGGCATGTATCTGCTTAGTTATCTTGTCGGCTGGCTGCCCTGGTCGGGCTTGCTGCTGGCCTCGATGGTATTCGGGGCATGGCGGCTGCATGACTTGAGAGAGCATCCGGTTCGCCTGTTCATGCTCTGTTGGATCGCCGTGTATTTGGTGTTCTTCAGTATCGCAAGCACCCAGCTGCCTAACTATATCCTGCCCGCATTTCCAGCCGGAGCATTTCTCATCGCCTATGCCTGGGCCACAGGTGATGCGGCATGGCGCAAGCGCGCGACCTCGTGGTTGTTGTGGGGAGCACTGCTATTGGCCGCGATCATTCTGTTGGCCGGGGGGCTGGCACTGGAGAGGCAATGGTCCGGGGAGGGGCTGTATATTCTGGCCTTTCTGCCGTTGTTGCTGGCGGCCATGATTCGCAGGGTGCGAGCCTATGGCGAGGTCTGGCACTGGCTGGCTGGCGGCATGCTTGCTTCCGTGCTGTTGCTTACCTGTTGGTCTATTCCGGCCATTGATCATCATAAGGTGAGCCGTGAGTTTGCCCGGGCTGCCGACCAGGCGGGCTTTGACGGTTCCAGTCTGGCGACATTCCGCTATTTTCAGCCAACATTATTGTATTATCATGGAGGCAGATTACCGTCGCTGGCTACAGCAGATGATGTAGGTCGCTGGTTGATACAGGGGAAAGCTGTGCTATTGACTCAGGAATCATTGTCGGATTTACCGAAGGAAATGCTGCCTTATTACATCGTGCACAAAAGGGCCTACGGGCTGTATGCCCGCCATTGGCTGATGTTGATAAGCCTTCAGCCGCAGGCAGGATCGACAACGGGAGAATTGTTATGGCCAAACCACTGATTTCGATTGTCGTACCCTTGTATCGGGAAGAAGAGAATGTGCCGCATCTGGTTAGAGAGGTGGCGGACAAACTGCCTGATCTGGATTACGAACTTCTTCTGATCGATGATGGTTCAGACGATGCAACCTGTAAGGCGATTGAGGACGCAAGCAAAGGGGACGATCGGGTGGTCGGTATCCAGCTGCGCCGCAACTTCGGTCAGACGGCGGCGATGAGCGCAGGCTTTGAATATGCTCGTGGTGAATACGTGGTTTATATGGACGGTGATTTGCAGACTGACCCGGCTGATATCCCAAGGCTGCTTGAGCGCCTGCAACGCGATGATCTGGATATGGTTAACGGTTGGCGTAAGGACAGGCAGGATTCCAGTCTGTCGCGTAATTTCCCTTCCAAGGTTGCCAATGCGCTCATTCGATCCTCAACCAAGGTACGCATGCATGATTACGGCTGTCCCATGAAACTAATGCGTGCCGAGGTAGCAAAGAACTTGCGACTGTACGGGGAACAGCACCGCTTCCTGCCGGCGCTTGCTGATCTGTATGGAGCCCGTCTCGGTGAGGAAGTGGTCAGCCACCGGCCGCGCCAGTTCGGGGAAAGCAAGTATGGCATCGGTCGTACACTCAGGGTGTTGGTCGACCTGCTGCTGGTATTGTTTTTCCAGCGTTTCACCGACCGGCCCTTACAGCTGTTCGGCCCAGCCGGATTGTTGAGTCTGCTGGCGGGGCTCGGCATTGATCTATGGCTGACCATGGACAAGCTGCTATTTGCGGCCGAGTTGGCCGGGCGGCCGATGTTGCAATTGGGATCGCTGTTGATTGTGACGGGCATACTATTGTTCGGCATTGGTTTGATGCTGGAGATGCAGGCGCGTACCTATTACGAGGCTTCGGGACGTCGCCATTACAGTATCCGGCAGCTTTTTGGCGGTCAGGATAAGGGCAAATAACCCTTTATCTGGATGTTATGGCTTAAATTAGCTTTATCAACTCTGCTGCTGGCCTATCTGGGCTGGGCACTGGATTTGTCCGCCATTGCTGAGCGATTGGCCGGTGTCGACTGGTACTGGGTGGCATTGGCATGTATGTGTCTACTTATTGGGCAGGTCTTTTCCGCTGTGCGTTGGGCCTGGCTGGCTGAAGGACTGGGCTTGGGTGTAAATATTCTTCGCAAGATCCAACTCTATTTTCTCGGCATGTTTCTCAGTTTGTTCCTGCCTTCGATCATCGGCGGCGATGTGGCGCGCGGCTGGATGCTGGCCCGGGGGCGTAAGTCAGCTGGCTGGCCGGCAGCGGCCAGTGTGATCATGGAGCGCATCAGCGGCGTGTTCGGTATTACGCTGTTGGTGACAGGATGCCTGTTTTTCGTGACGATTCCTGAGTTATTCAGCACGCTTTGGTACACCATGGTAGCCGGGCTATGGCTGCTGATGCTGCTGACTCCCAAGCTCTGGCCGCGTTTGCAAGCCATGCAGGTGAAGCGACTGGCCGGTTGGCAACAATTGCCATTGTTGTCGCCGGGATTCCGCAGCGCTTGGTGGCGTAGTCTGCCGGTTTCGGTCCTGTTTCAGGCTCTGGTGATTCAGGCACATGTTTTCCTTGGCTTGGCCGCAGGTCTTGATCTTTCCTGGGCGGCTTATGGTTTTATTGTATGCCTCGTGGCTCTGGCCTCGGCGCTCCCTTTGTCGTTCAACGGCTTTGGTATTCGCGAGGGAGGCTATGTCGGGTTAGCCGTCTGGTTTGGCGGCAATAGCGATGCGGCGGCGGCTATGGCTATGCTATGGGTATTGGTGATGCTTATCGTGGCTGCACCGGGTGGTCTGGTGCTGTGGCGTTTGGGAGGAACCGGAGCATTGAAGAAATCGCCGGAAGAATAAATGTCGGAGTTTTCAAAGGCCGGAGCTTTCGGCCGGAGTTCCTAGCCGAGGTTCTCGCGCAGTCGTTTGACCGTCATCTGCGAGCGTTTGTTGATATATTGTTCAAGTTTGGCAAAGGTGGCCGCATCTTGTATTTGCAGTGCATCCATGGCTTTCTTATCAAGTAAGAGCAGATCCACATCGCTTGAAGCAATGGCGGAATAGGCAAGTTCCGTACCGTTTTTTTGCACCACCTCACCGACAATATCATTGTCACGGCGGATTTCGAGCAACACCTCGGCCCGGGACTTATTCAGGAAACGGACCTCAACCTCGCCGGAAAGGATCATAAACATACCCTTCGGCGCTTCACCCTGTGAAAAGATACGATCGCCACGTTCGATATAGCGTAGCGGCAGATCATTGGCGAGTTTCTCCGAGGTGGCTTTGGAAAGCGCCTGAAACACGATGTGGCTGGCAAAAAAGGTGCTGATCATGCGGTGGTTCATCATCGCGGTTATGCGTTTGCGGAAGGTTGCATCGACCTCGAGAACTTGCTGAACAGCGGTTAGATCAACACGGATAATACGGCTTGGCTCGGCACTGAAAACCGAGGCGTAACGGGATTTGCGCCGCAACACGCCGAATTCGCCGTAGATGTCGCCTTGCCCGAGAGAGCGTAAAACCTTCAGTTTACCGGTGCTTTGCTTGGCAATAACGATCTTGCCGGAGTCAACAAAGTACAGGTCGTGCGGCGCATCACCCTCGTGCAGCAACTCTACATCCTTGGAAACATACATGACATTGCTGGCTTCGTTGAGGATGCGCAAGTGAATTGGCGAAATGCCTTCCAGCACTGAAAAGCGGGTGCTGTCCAGCAACGGGCCTTTACCGGAAACCGGATGTACCCCTGAAAGATCCAGAAAATCAGTTTGATCGTCTGTCATGCCATGCCACCTTTTGTGCCACCTTTTTGCGTGGCACGCTACCACAATGAAGCATAGTTAGCGCGCTTATTTAAGGCAAGTGTTGCGAATATTGAAGAAAGCCACTGATTTGAAAGAGAAAAATGACTTCGATTAGCGGGAAGGGGGTCAGGTGATTTTGAATCGGCGTGGATGTAGGGTCAGATTTTTGCAGCCCTGATTTTGGACGAGCACCATATCCTCCAGGCGAACGCCGCCGATGCCTGGATAATAGAGCCCCGGCTCAATCGTGACCACCTGACCAGCTTGCAAAATGTCGGAATGCATGGAGATGCGCGGTTGTTCGTGAATCTCCAGTCCAACACCGTGGCCGGTGCCGTGGAAAAAGCCCTGTTGCTTGCCGCGTTTGATGCCAGTGAAAAAACCCTTCCGGGAGAAGTGCTCAAGGATGCGGGTATGGATCAGTTTTCCATCCACCCCATCGGCAACCATATCCAGGCCAATGTCCTGACCCTCGCGGACGGTTTGATAAAGCCTGGCCAGCGCAGCATCCGGGTTGCCTTTGACATAGGTGCGGGTCATATCGCCCCAGTAGCCGGTGTTCAACAGGCGCGGAAAGATATCGATAATAATGGCCTGTCCGGCGCGGATAAAGCCGCTGCCGATGTTGTGGGGATCGGATGCTTCACGGCCGCAGGCGACAATGGTATGGGCCGGCATGGCGCCTTTGCCGATCAGGAAGGTTTCGATGACGCGCCTGACATCGGCGGATTTCACCTTCCGGTTTGGGGTGTCTGATGTTGCGGGTGTACGAAGGATGCCGTCGTTACCGACACCACATTCGGCAAGGAAGATTTCGGCCTGCTGCATGGATTGGCGCGTTAGCCGTTCAGCCTGAGCCAGGCAGCGAATCTCATACTCGGATTTCACTGCACGCTCAGGAAACATCGAGCCCTCTGACGGGGTGACTTTAAAGCCCCAACTGCGCAACTGTTCGGCGTAGGCGAGAGGAAAATGCCCGGGGACCAGCAGTGAGCGGACCGCGTGCGACTCCAGAAAGGCCGAAGCAACGCCGGCAAGACCGGAGCGATTCAGTTCGG
>CAZDJY010000027.1:0-14017 GCA_964505835.1 uncultured Zetaproteobacteria bacterium
TTTCCCCCGTCGCATTCCCGCCACCGGCATAGCCAGTTGCCGTTGTCTTCGCAGATTCTGATCCCATCTGCACTTTGCCAGCTCCGCATCCACCCACAACCAGCGCCGTGCTGCATGCCAACATCATCAAACTATAACGCACAACTTTATTGCTCATCACATCTTCCTCCCTGTATTTCCATCAATAGAATGTTCAATGACATCCACGGTTTCCATCTTTATAGTCCTTTATATCCCATAGCGCAAGATACATTGTCGGATATCCACATGAATACTCACTCGGGATTCACCAAGATCGTTTTGTCTGGCTATATTCATGGTGGAAAAGTACTTTGCCGAACATCCTTGCTATCGGCCCAGCAACCCGTTCAGCAGACTTCCCATACCCCCCATTTGCTGTGGTTTGGCTGGCAGCACAAATACTGATTTGGAGATGCCTTTCTTATTCATCGAATGTAGCCGCACCACATCATCCAACCGCAGCAAGGCCATGCTTTTGATCGAAGCATCTTCCTGAACCCGATTCATCGGGCTATCAGAAGCACCCGTCATCGCTTTTGTTAATTCAACCAAGCCCAATACAGCAGCCTGCAAATCCTTGTTTTTGGCAAGCACAACTTCGTGCCTTTTACCCCTCTCTTCAAAGCTATATACCTTGCCGACAAGGCCAGCGACCGTTTCGGTCCTTCCGGTATCATGATATTTGATGGCAGCCTGCTTCTTATGGCTTGTTTTGGAACCTTTGCCCATCATTGCCATCATACCAGCCAGCTGATCCATATCCTGAACTGTTTTTCCGTTAATCATATAAACCTTATCGCCAAGCTTTAACATTGTCGTTTCGTGAGATCGAACACTAACCATGTCCATGCGAACATGTTGCTTGTCAGCATAACGAATCGATTGAGTACCGTCTCCATCCTGGGAAGTCATTTTGTAAACCGCTGTCACATCGGCTGATGCATCCTGTACTCCTGTCAAAGCCATGGCAGCCAGTACAGAAATTGAATAAATCGTTTTCTTCATTTGTATGTGTACTCCCCTTGTTTGGAATCAGTCCATTACCTGTTGAAACAACCACCCAGTCGAAAAAAGTGATCCATTGCGATAACGAACATAATTCATATCTAGACCATCCTTCAAGTTTTGTCCAACTCAATCCTACATCACTCTCCATTGCTTAAACTTGCGCCTGGACCAGCAATGAGCATGATGCGACTCATGGGTAATAAACCGGCAATAGAAGCTTTTACAGATGGCGCTTGCTCAGGAAATCCCGGTCCGGGGGGCTGGGGCGTACTTTTAAAATCAGGCAAGCATAAGAAAGAACTCTGCGGCGGGGAAAAACACACCACCAATCAGCGTATGGAACTCATGGCTGCGATCGAAGCCTTGCGTTCCCTGAAGGGCCCCTCGAACATCACCATCTATTCCGATTCGAAATACGTCATCAAGGGCATCACCGAATGGATTCACGGCTGGAAAAAGAACGGCTGGAAAAATGCCTCCAGGAAACCGGTGGCCAATGATGATCTATGGAAGCAACTGGATACTCAGGCCGCCCGACATCAAGTCATCTGGCAATGGGTTAAAGGACATGCTGGACACCCCGGCAACGAAAGGGCCGACGAACTGGCGCGTCAAGGTGTGCCCAAGTGATGATGGCTTCGTAAAAAGTCATCATCGCGCCATGGACGGGCGCGCAAATCAATAGCTTAAAGTGTAAGTTATTGATTTGGAAGGAAAGTGAAACCCGCGCTTTTCGCTTTCCGGAGAGTAAAAAAGGCCACGGACGGCCTTTTTACGGCTTCATCAAGGGCAGAGCTTCTTCAACGTTTATAGAGTCAGGCAAAACTGACGGTTGCTGCGCAGGCACTTCTGCAGCTTCGGAAGAATTTTCAGGAGACAGGGCTTCTTGTTTTTCCCCCTTTTCTGAATCGGCCAGCTCATCCGGCTCCAGCACCACTGTTTTAAGCTGCACTGGAACCTTGCTGCGCAGCAAATCATTGGCCAGGAGATCAATCACCTTACCCACCTGTCTGGAACGATATTGAATATGCTCATCTGGCTGCAAATCCTCGAGCACAGCCACATTGCCACCCATCGGATACAAACCGGAGCGCACAGCGCAGCATATTGAAATAGCAGCAGGCCTGTTCACCCCTCTGGCATCCATTCGCTTCAGACTCGATTCGCTAAACGGCTCAGCCGTATCACCGACATGCCGGACAAACTGCAACCACACATCGCGACGCTCCGGCATGCTTGCCAGATCAGGTAAGCTTCCGTCATTCAGAAAATCTACAATAAACTCGAAACTCGGCAGTCGCTTGGCCAGGGTGTGGTGATCTCCTTTGACCTGTACATTGTTCGCCCAGGGCAGATAGGCTGAGGATGCATCCACGATGAAATCAGACTCCAGCAGTGATTCCGTGCCGACATAGATATTCAGTGTCTGAATACCCATCAGCTCGGATCCCTCCAGATCATTCAACTGCCAGAGAAAATCACTGCCCGGACGAATTTCCGAGGCTTGAATATTCCCCTCAGCACTCAGGCTTGCCAGGCTGGTCAGGAAACGAGCGGCATTGGTGCCGAAATGGGGAGTTGAGAGAAACACGGCCCGGCGCACAGGGTTTTCGGGATGATGGCTGAGATACTGCCTGAGCAATAGTCCGCCCATGCTGTGAGCAACTACATCGACCACAGGATACTGGAATAGAAATCTGTCGAGCTTCTCTTCCAGAACCTCCAGCGGCGGATAGCGATTGGCCACGATGCCGGTGCGGTAGGTGAACAGATAGATATCCCGCTGCAGCTTATCTTCAAGTTTTCTCAATCTTTCCGGGGCCGGCCAGGTGAATTCGCCGCCATTCCAGCCATGGATCAGAACAACAGGCGGATGCTCTGGATAGTCCTGCTGTACAAGTTCATCCATACCCTCCCATGTCTTCCACAGATCCATGGAAAGCTGCTCGCTTGTCTTGAAAGAACAGGCTGAAAACAGCAATAGCGACAGACAAAGCATCAAAAGATTGCGCATAGGGCTCATCCTCAACGATTCATCCCTGCTTGCAAGGGCTCGAATATGGTCCTGAAAAGCGACGCCGGCACACCCGCTTGGCAGATGCTGTATGTTGTGGTCGCATGCGCCGATGAAAATGTTATTCGATTTCTTTCCCGTGCTTCTGTTTTTTGCTGCCTATAAATTTTACGACATCTACGTCGCCACGGCAGTGCTGATCGCTGCATCCGCGCTCCAGACATTCGCCCATCGCTTAATCAGCGGAAGATTCGAGAAATCACATGTAATCACTCTGGTACTGATTCTGCTGTTTGGCGGCGCCACGCTGTTGCTGCACGATGAGGTTTTCATCAAATGGAAGCCCTCGGTCATCAACTGGCTGTTCGGCATCGTTTTTATCGGTTCCCATTTTATCGGGGAACGAACCATTATCGAGCGTATGATGGGAGCCAATATTAAACTCGCCAGCGACGTATGGAGTCGATTAAATATGGCCTGGGCCGGATTCTTTATATTTCTCGGTTTTCTCAATCTGTATGTGGCTTTTTCCTTCGATACGGACACTTGGGTGAACTTTAAACTGTTCGGCCTGATCGGCCTTACGCTGGCCTTTGTGATCGTGCAGAGCTTTTATCTGGTCCGTCACATGCCTGCCGAGGAAGCGGTCGACAAGGATTAGCTGGCCCTTGACCTGACGCCGGAGTGGTCCATACTCGGTTATAACATCGCAGCGGAGGTCTTATGATCAAAACCCTTACCCCGATCGGCAACAGCCTGGGCCTGATTATCGATCGCCCTATCCTTAATCTGCTGAATATCGAGCGCGACACGGCGCTGGAAATCACCACGGACGGCCAAACATTAATCATCCGCCCTGCCGATGCCAAACAGGCAAGCGGCGGCAAAAAAACTCCAGCTAAAACAAAACAAGCTACGCCCGATGAAAGTCAACCGACATCGGTCAGAGATGTAGCACGCAGTTTCCTTGGCGAATTCAAGGATGCTCTGAAATAGTTCACATAAAAAAAGCCGCGACCCAAGTCGCGGCTTTTTTTACTTGCTTGCTCAGCTGGCCTTAAACCCTGACCAACCATGCTTGATGTTTGGCACTGCGTCCATGCACAACATCAAAATATTTCGTCTGCAATTTCTCGGTAATCGGCCCGCGTGAGCCACAGCCGATCTGGCGTCCATCTACCTCGCGGATCGGCGTCACCTCGGCAGCCGTGCCGGTGAAGAATGCTTCTTCAGCCACATAAACTTCATCACGGGTGATTCGCTTGACGACCACCTTATACCCTTCTTCCTCGGCCAGCTGCATCACCGTAGCGCGAGTAATACCGTCCAGCGCACTGGTCAGATCAGGCGTGTAAATCACGCCATCGCGCACGATGAAGATATTCTCGCCGGAGCCCTCAGCAACAAACCCGTCCACATCAAGGAACATCGCCTCGTCATAGCCGTCGCGCTGCACCTCGGACAGGCCCAGCATCGAATTAATATACTGGCCATTGGCCTTGGCCTTGCACATAGCGATATTGACATGATGGCGAGTGTAGCTGGTCGTTTTGATACGAATGCCCTTGTTGATTCCATCATCGCCAAGGTATGCGCCCCAGTTCCAGGCCGCGACGATCACATGCGCTTTAAGATTATCGGCCCGCAGCCCCATACCCTCTGAGCCATAGAACACCATCGGCCGAAGATAGGCGGAATCGAGTTTGTTCTCACGAACGGCTGCCAGCTGCGCTTCGTTGATTTCCTCTTTCGAGAACGGCATCGGCATATTCATGATATGCGCCGAGCGAAACAAACGATCGGTATGCGCTTGCAGGCGAAATATCGCCGTTCCGCCTTCCGCTGCATAGGCACGCACGCCTTCGAACACTCCCATGCCGTAATGCAGGGTATGGGTCAGTACATGCACCTTGGCATCCCGCCAGTCCACCATTTTACCGTCAAACCAGATCAGGCCGTCTCGATCCGCGAAATTCATGCTTCACCCCGTATCATTGATGCAGTCGTAAACAGGCTGTCCGTAGCCTTTTTGACTGTCCGGAAAGCGAAAAGCGTGGTTTTCACTTTCCTTACAAATCAATGACTTACGTCCTAAGACATTGATTTGCGCGCCCGTCCATGGGCGCGATGATGACTTTTTGCGAAGTCATCATCATTGAAATCAGGCCAAATGTAGCGCCCAGCGCCGGGCAGCGCCATCCTTGAGCGTGCATTGGCCGACTTCCATGCTACTCTTCCGCCATGATCCGTGGAGAAAACCTCAGCAAATGTTACGGCGATATGCAGGCATTGGCGCCAACGAACATTCAAATTCGCGAAAAAGCGATCACCGCCATCATGGGTGGCTCGGGTTCCGGCAAGACCACCCTGATACGCCTGCTTTCCGGTCTGGAAAAGCCGTCCACCGGTCATGTCTGGTTCGGAGATCATGATATCGCCGCCATCCCTGAAAGCCGGTTGTATGAGCTGCGTGAAGAGATGGGTATGTTGTTTCAATATTCGGCCCTGCTGAACTCGCTGAATGTCTACGACAATGTCGCTTTTCCGCTACATGAACATGCCGAGCTGGATGAGGAAGTCATCGCCACTATTGTTACCATGAAACTCGAACAGGTTGGCCTGCGCGGCTTTGAATCCTTAATGCCGTCCGAGTTATCCGGCGGCATGGCCAAGCGCGTCGCCTTTGCCCGGGCCATGGTCATGGATCCGAAGGTGGTATTCTTTGATGAACCGACATCGGGGCTGGATCCGATTTCAGCCGGCGTCATCTCCACACTGATCAAGGACACCAGCGAGAAAACCCATATGACATCACTGGTTGTGACCCACGATGTCCATGCCGGCCTTGCCATTGCCGACCATGTCATCCTTCTCTGGCAAGGCCATATCATTGCCGAAGGAAGTGCCGACGATATTCGCAACAGCGATGACGAGCGCGTGCAGCAGTTTCTGGAAGGCCGGCCCGATGGCCCCATCCCCTTTTCCCGCAGCACCACATCCTATATTGATGATATCACCCACAATCCGGGTACTGTGAGGCTGGAGTCATGAGCGAAGCAGACATCAAACAAGCCGCACTTGTTCAACTGTTCGGACGACTCGGCCGCTACTCATTGCGCTGCCTCGAGCAGATGGGCGATGCGACCCGCTTAGGTACCCATGCCCTGTCGCTGATCGTAGCTCGCCCGTGGCAAGGCAAGCATTTCATCCTGCAACTCTATGCTCTGGGCGTCGGTTCACTGGTTATCATCGCCATCACCGGTGCTTTTACCGGCATGGTTCTGGCCCTGCAGGGTTATTATACCCTGGCGAAGTTCGGCTCCGAATCCCTGCTCGGTGCGGGTGTGGCATTATCCATTATCCGCGAACTCGGGCCGGTGCTCGGTGCATTTATGGTCATCGGGCGAGCTGGCTCCTCGATCACGGCTGAAATCGGCATTATGCGCGTCACCGAGCAAACCGATGCGCTGGAGATGATGGCCGTGAACCCCAAACAGCGGGTTCTTCTGCCACGTATTATCGCGACAACCATCGCCGTACCTCTGCTGATCGCGCTGTTTGATGTCATTGGCATCGGCTCTGGCTATTTGGTGGGTGTTGAATTATTACATGTAAACCCGGGTGCCTATGTGGCTGAAATGGTGGCCAAGGTCACCATGCACGACATCTACGGGGGCTGGACCAAATCCATCGTTTTCGGATTCATGATTGGCATCATCTGTACTTATATGGGTTACAGATCCGAGCCCACCACTGAAGGTGTCGCCCAGGCAACCACAAAAGCGGTGGTCATTGCCTCAGTCGGGGTATTGATCATGGACTATATTCTCACCTCATTCTTCTTGTAGGAGCACAATATGCAGGCATATAAACGCATTGAAATCACCGTTGGTCTTTTTGTTTTTCTGGGCCTGCTGGCGATCAGCTGGACAGCGATCAAGATCGGCCAGATTGGAGGCATAGGCGCTTCCGGTTACACCCTGAGCGCCTCCTTTGATGACGTTGGCGGTGTGCGGCATGGCAGCGACATTATGTTGGCTGGTGTCACTATCGGGCGCGTCGATGCGGTTCAACTCAAGGAAAATGAGAAAGCGACCCTGACCCTGCGCATCAACGACGGAGTTCAAATTACCGAGGATGCTTTTGCCTCGGTGCGCACCAAGGGCATCATCGGTGATCGCTACATCCGCATCTCCCAGGGCATGGAGGACACCATGCTGGAGCCGGGCGACGAGATTGAAGAAACCGAGTCCGCCATCAATATCGAGGATCTGATCAGCAAGTATATTTTCAGCGGCAAGGAGTAATCATTCCGCTCGCCGGACGACTTTCTGAGACTTAATATACATCCAGACCGATCAAGGAGTACGCGAATGAAACGAATAATTCCAGTGATGATAGCAGCACTGGGCCTGATGATTGCCGCGCCTGCATGGGCCGGGGATACCCAACCAGGTCCACGCCAGGTCATCGAACAAACTGTCAATAACATCATCAATGTGTTGAATGAACGCACGGATAAAACCAAATTAACCGAGGCAGATCGGGAGCATATCCGGCAAACCGTCGAAGGCCGCTTCGATTACCAGGTCATGGCCAGACGCAGTCTCGGCAGGCCTTGGAAAAAACTAAGCAAGGATGAGCGCAATCATTTCACCGATGTGTTCCGTGAACTGATGGAGCGTTCCTACGGTAACCGATTGAACGAATACAAAGGCCAGACCGTCAGGTTCCAGGATGCCGAACTGAAGAAAAAGAAGGCCCGGGTTGAGTCCACTGTGATAGACGGAGCCCGCGAAACACCGGTTGAGTATCGCCTGCACCAAACCAAAACCGGCTGGCAGGTCTATGATATCCGCATTGAGGGAACGAGCATGATTCGCACCTTCCATCAGGATTTCAAGTCCGTTCTGGATAACGGCGGCTATAGCAAGTTGTTAAAAACACTTGAGGATAAGGTCGCCAAACTACGGCAACGGGATCAGGCCTGACAGAACCCATGTCCCGGAATTGGTGATGAAAGGAAAACCCCGGATTATTCGCGCGCTGGCATCTTGCCGGCGCGTATTCCTTTTACTGCTATTGGGAATAACATTACTTTTTGCCGGCATTTACAGCCAGGCTCCAAAGCTGGATGAACTGCGCCCGCAGATCGAATCGTATCTGAAGCAGGAACTGCAGCTGAGTGAACTGAAGCTTGGCCCTTTGTCATGGTACTGGGCCGGCTTTCTGTGGCTGGATTCCGAACAACTTGATTTCACCTCGGCCAACAACAATCTCGCATTTCACCACGGCGGCGTGGCCATACGAATCTCCATTCTGTCATTATTGCAGGGCAGTCTGGCGCCGGACTCGATCCGCCTGAGCGGCGGTGATCTGAAACTCAACATCCCCGAACAAACCGGTGCCGAGCTCGGCCTGCCCAGCCATCAACTGCGTCTGGATGAGGTGAATGTGCACTGGCAGTTCGGCGGATGGAAGGGTGTCCTGGCCGGATTACAGCTACGTCTTGATGGCCCGAACCGATCCCTTAAAGCCAACTCGCCGGCACTTCGCCTGACGGCGCATCTGGATGAAGATGGTTTGCCTGCATCCGCCAACTTGCATTGCCAGCACACCGATTGGTTGCCGAAAGCACTGCGCAGCAAGATTCAAGGCACACCGACCCTGGATATGGGATTATCCCGTCTTGGTCCACGCCAATGGAATGTATCGGCATCGCTAAAGTCGGAGCAAGTCATCACCCTGATGCCGGATAGCATCTATTCGCTGCCGCTAAACTCACTCAGTGCCCGCATCGTTTTACAGACCAAAACTGACAACCCCCTGCATGCCGAAACCATCAATATCACTGAAAGCACATGGAGCCTGGGGCCGGACAAGGTCTCCCAGAATGGTCAGTGGAACAAGGGCATACTTAAACTGCATGCATCGTCCGCGCATTTGCCACTGCCGCTGGTCTGGTCGGCACTGCGGCCGCTTGGTGCTGCGAAGTGGCACCATTGGCTTGGCCTGATGCAACAGGGCTCCGCAACCGCCATAGAGGGAGAATTAACCCTGCCCCTGTCAGACCCGCTGCAAAGCCCGACTCTTCAAGCAAACTATGATAAGCTAAGCTTCAAGGTGCATGCAAACATCCACGATGCTGATATCGCATTGGGCAGCAGCGGCGACAGGCTCGGCCAGCTTAGCGCCTCAGTGGATATCGATGAGCAGGGACTCTCCGCTCGCATTGATGACAGCCTGTTGCCGCATCAGCTGGGGCACAGTGCCGGAAGTCTGTATCTCCCATGGTCTACACTCGAGTTACAGATCAAGGGCCATGCCCAGATCGATGCTGCACATTTACTGGCCTGGCGAGGCCCTGAACAGATGCAGGACTGGCAATGGCAACAAGGAGCGAGTGATGCCAGCTATGCCATCAAATGGCTAATCCATGAGCCCGAGCCGCATGTCGCCACAGCCCGGCTTCAGCCTACCGATGTCTGGAAGGTTAGCATCAACGGCATGGAGTTCGGCCTGACCGGCGGCATGGTTGACTGGAATCAGGATTCGGGTGTGGATATCGAACAGATGCAGGTGATGGGCGAACGGCTGCAAGGCACCCTGTCCATGACCGCCGCACCCGATCGCGACAAGCAATGGCAATTGCTCTCGCTCGATGCCCAGGGGCAAAGTGATCTGAGCACGATCGCAAGCCATTTCCAGTTACCCATGTCAAACGCAAGCGGCCTTTTATCCGTCTCGCTAGACTATCACGAGACGTGGTCCGGAAAGCTGGATCTCACGCAAAGCAGCTGGGATCATCTGCTGGGTTCCAGCAAGAGTATCGGCGAGCCGTTCGCGCTCCTGTACAAGGGTCGCTTCAAGCCTGATAGCGATATCCCGACCCTCGAACTCACCCGCATGTACAGCCAGGGTGATATCTTGCAAGCTAACGGAGAAGCTAGCCTCAACCGCGAGGGGCTGCAGCTGAACTTTAAGCACCTGAAAACACCTGCCTTTGACGGAGCGTTGGATATTAAAGCTCCGTTTGGTGATGCGCCTTGGGAAATCGATGCCAATGCCGATTACCTGAATCGTCAGGCTCTTCCCAATGCGCTTGATCATGTTCGCTCCAAGGACGATAAGCACTGGGCCATTCGCGCCCGTATTCAGCGCTTCGACTGGGCGGATGCGCATATGAGTGGTGTGCATGTGAAACTCGCCTCAGCCCCGGGAAGCAGTGGCACCTTCGAGGCCAGCCAGATCCATACTTCCAAACTCGATATCCTCGACGCCAATGCCATTTTCGCCATGCTAGGCAACGGCGAGATTGATCTGCGCCGCCTGAATGCAAATGTAGAAAAACAACATTTGAGCATGACTGCTCACCTGACTCCGGAAAAGGCGGGCGGCATACGCTGGCAGGGCTTTGCCACGATTGAGGGAGCTTTCGGCCATCTGATGCAGCGCGGAAAACTTTCAGAGAAGTTCAAATCCGGCAGTGGACATGTCCTGTTTTCAGGTCAGGGCGTTATGTTACGCGAACAGCCCTGGTGGCAGGGCATGAATGGCCGCCTGCGCCTGCGGGTCGATGATGGTCGCATCCTCGAAGGCGGTACGATGACAACCTTCCTGTCCGCGATCAGCCTGGCCGACCTACCTCATTTACTCATCGGCAAACGCAAAGATCTTAGCGGCCCGGGCATCATGTTCAAACGCCTGCAAATGGAAGGCGTGCTGCAGGGTCAGAACATCCGCATTCGCAATCTAGCCATGCGCTCCAGCGCCTTTGATCTGGCCGGACACGGTACCATGGACATCGACAAAGATCTGATCGATTTGTATGTCATTGCCCGCCCATTGCAGAACCTTGATGCGATTCTGGCAAAAATACCGCTGTTGCGTGACCTATTAGGTGGCAAAGCGCATAGCTTCATGCGCAAGATTTATCGCATGCACGGGCCGTTCACCGATGCAAAGGTGGATTCGGTCGCCCCCGAGGAAGCCGGTCTTGAATCTTCCGGTTTAATCGAAGCTCTGTTCAGTCTGCCGGAACACTGGTTCGGCAAGGCGGACAAACCTCCGGCCCAGAGCAACCCCTGAGCCGCTCCCGGGCTACACCCTCCCCGTGAGTGCGACTGTTCGATCAACATTGGCATTGCCCTGAACTTGGCTATACTTGCTGCATGCGACTAATCATGCTCGACACCGAAACGACCGGGCTATCGCCTTTAAGTGGTGACCGCATGGTTGAAATCGGAGCCATTGAGGTCCGACATCGCACCGTCCAGCCGGACAGGGTTTTTCACCATTATATCAATCCGGGGCGCGCCATCCCGCAGGAAGTCGTACGCATCCACGGCATTGATGATGCCAAGGTCAAGGATGCACCATGCTTTGCCGACATTGCCGGGGCCTTTCTCGAATTCATTGAAGGTGCCACGCTGGTGATCCACAATGCCTCATTCGATCTCGGCTTCATCATGAACGAATTGCGCCTTGCGGGCCTTGCCGATATTCAGGATATACCGGTGATTGATACGCTTGCTTATGCACGCAAACGCCATCCGCATCAGCGCAATAGCCTCGATGCACTGTGTGATCGCTACCAGATCGAGCGCGGACACCGTGAATTGCACGGCGCGCTTCTGGATTCGGAATTGCTGGCCGAGGTTTATCTGGCCATGACAGGAGGCCGCCAGTTCTCGCTCGGCATGGGCATCCCCAGCCAGCCGGCATCATCGTTTGTTCAACTCCCCGAACAGGCCCGGGGCCGCGACGAGCAGGCCGAAACGGCCAACATCATGCAGCGCAAGCCTCCGCCGATTGCACCTGAAGATCTTGCCGCTCATCAGGCCATGATGGACCGAATTTTCAAGGAAAGTGAGGGACAACTCATCTGGCAATATGCCAATGAAAGTCATGAGCCGGCCTGATTCCCCTGACTCCTATTACGGCTGTAATTGCGGGTGTAGTACAATGGTAGTACAGCAGCTTCCCAAGCTGAATACGAGGGTTCGATTCCCTTCACCCGCTCCAATTCACCCATCGATCAACCAGCCCCGAAAGCGAAACCCATGTCTGCAACCCATGCCGGAAACACATGACCAACCAGCCTGACACCGGACTAACCCTGCACGGGCCGGCCGCCAGCCTGCATGCCAAATGCGGCAGCATCATCCTGCTGCGTGGTGATATCGGCAGCGGCAAAAGTCTGTGGCTCGAACGCATAGCCGGGCTCAAGCCTCTGCCCGAGGGCATGGATATCGTAACCCCGTGCCTGGCAGATGGTTCTGCCCCCGTACTGCGCATGCATTTCGATCGTACGCCGCCATTGTGGCTCGGCCAGAGCGTTGGTGAAGAGCTTTGCTTTGGTTTGGCAGGCGAACAAACTGCCGATGCACTGAGCCGGGTTATGCATGACTGGCGACTGGACGAGCTTGACCTGCAGGCCGATGTCATGAGCCTGGATCGTCTGCAGGGCATTCGCCTGAGCATGGCTGCAATGGATCTGGCCGGAGCAAGGCTGGCGCTGCTCGATAATCCCACCGATGCGTTGCCAGAGCCTGTCGCCGGTCAACTCATCGCGGATATTGAGGGCTGGGTCAGGCGCTCGGACTGTATCGTAGTCGTGGCCTGCAATCGCTGGCAGGATTGGCAACCCAAGGCATCGCAAATCTGGCAAAACCTTTCGCCCATGCAGATGCCCGAGCTTGATCCCGGGGAGGCATAAGCGTGGACAATGTCGTTCGATTTTCTTTTGCGCTTAGCCCGCGCATGCGCTCTTTTCTTGAGTTAAGGGATGCGTTAAGCAGCCTGAATGAGGCCGGTCAGCAGAATCAGGCGCGCAACTGGCTGCACGCGATCTGCGATCTGCGTGCATCATTGCTCGGCGAGCAAGGGCGCAAATGCGTTCTCCCCGAGCTTATCGGGCTTCTGGTCGCCATGCAGGCACATCTCACTCAATTAGCCAGGGATATTCCGCAATATCAATCGAGCATCGACCAGACCTGCGAAGCTCTGGATCAACATATTCAAACGCTGCAGTCCGGTCTGCCGGACATCACCAGCTATTTGGCGCAGGATGCATTGATCAATGCCTATCTGAACACGCAAAAGAAGCAGGACTGGCTCGGCCATAAAATCGGCCTGCCGCAGAGCTTGCCGGCGCTCTGGCAAGGCGTGCAGAACCGCTCCGGCTGGTTGCAACAGGAGCTGAAACCTTTGATCGCTGCATGCCGCGATCTGAATCAGATGCTTAACGATTATGTGCAGTGGGATGAAAGAGTCGCCCAGCATGGCAGCGGCCAGATCACTCCCGAACGCGGTGTGACGCACGGCTTGCTGGTGATCGGGCTACCAGCCGAGGCTGTGGCGCAGGGCATTATTCCGGATATCTCTGGAAACAAGCTGGCGATCCGCCTGCGCTTCCAGCGCTGGCAACCGGGCGAGCCGCCGATGGAACTCTCGGATGACCAGCCTTACGCCATGATGCTGATTCCAATCGCATAGGCATGGAAAAAAAGTCCGTGACATTCAAATGTCCGCAATGCCGCAAACCGGTCAGGCGCGATAACGATCAGTTTCCGTTCTGCTCCGAACGCTGCCGCACGACCGATCTCGGTCATTGGGCTGCCGGTGATTATCGTCTTGCCGGAGAGCCTGCCTCTATCCCGGATGATTCCGACAGCGAATTCTGAATCGTGAACATGCCATTCGATCAAAAAGAACCGGATCAAAAAAAAGCTTCGCATGCAGCCCCTCAGCCATCGGTTAGTCCGCCAACGGTTAGTCCGGCATTTGTTTATGCTGCCATCAGTATTGCCTTGCTACTCCCGGTGCTGTTCTGGCCTTTGACCTTGTGGGGCGCGGCCAGCCTCGATCCGGCCATGGATGTGGAAAAAATATGGCTGGCTGCAGGCATCGTGCTGCTACTTAGTGCGGTCACTGCCGATTCGGTCCTGTCCTACAAACCACATACGTTATCGC
>CAZDJY010000028.1:0-13645 GCA_964505835.1 uncultured Zetaproteobacteria bacterium
CAGGTCTGTGCAGAGGGGGCAACAGCCCGGCCATGCGAGCTGCGCGCGACATGGGGATTGATGGTTTTTTCTATCTGAATCAGTCCGGACTTTCTATTGATACATCCATCGGCCTGGCGCCCTTGTTATTGAGTGGTCAGCATCCCGAAGCTAGGCGAAAAAACATGCCCCGTTTTTTTGCCAACCCGACACTGAACCCCAACTCGGTTTACCCCAACTCCTGATCAGGGAGACGCTCTGAAGCCTGTGCAGTCCACAGGCTTAACCGCTCAACGATCGGAGAGCTGCATCGCCCATTGACCGCAGCATTCAGGCGGACATCATTGCCTGACATGTCCGATGCACCCCTTTCCGTCACCGAACTGACCGCCCGCATCAAGCAAATGTTGGAGCAAGGCTTTGCCCACCTGCGTGTCAGTGGTGAGGTGTCCAGACTGACACGCCCAGCCTCCGGGCATCTGTATTTTACGATTAAAGATCAGCATGCTGCTATCTCGGCCGTTGTCTGGCGCACAACAGCCGGACGTTTGGCTACTCAACCCGAAGAAGGCGGCGAATTTATATTCAGCGGACATCTGAGTGTCTACGAACCGCGCGGCAGTTACCAACTGGTAGTCACCCGCGTGGAAGCTGCGGGTGCCGGACGACTGGCTGCCGAATTCGAACGGCGCAAACAGGATTTCGCGGCCCGGGGCTGGTTCGACCAGAATCGCAAGCAAGCACTGCCTGCCATCCCCGATCATATCGGCATCATCACATCCGCCACTGCCGCCGCTTTTGAGGATGTTAAGAAAGTTTTGGCCACCAGGCCCGGCTGGCTCAGACTGACCCATGCTCCGTGTCTGGTGCAGGGCAACCAGGCTCCCGCCAGCATTGCTCATGCCATCAAAAACCTGACCCGGATGCCAGAGCCGCCGGATGTCATCCTGCTGGTGCGCGGCGGCGGCAGCATTGAGGATTTGTGGTGTTTTAATGATGAACTGGTGGTGCAAGCCATCGTTGATTGCCCTATTCCGGTGATTAGCGGTATCGGGCATGAAATCGATGTCACTCTGGCCGATTTGGCTGCCGATGTGCGCGCCGCGACACCCTCCAATGCAGTGGAGGTGGGTTGCCCGTCACGCGCTGAACTGCACGAGCGTTTGCCCAGCATGACCGCCATGGTGAGGCTGATGCGACAATACACGCTGCGTTGCCGACGTGAAGTCGATCAACTTGTGCAACGTCAACAGCATCACTGGGAGCGGCGCATCGATGCAGGCCACCATGCCTGCGCACAGAGCTTATCCCTACTCCGCCACCATTCTCAGAATGCGGCAAAGGGCTCCCAACATCAGCTCAGACAACTGGAAAAACAACTGGCCCGGTTCGAACCCGGTCAACGACTGCGCCGCCAACGTGTCATGGCCTCAGGCTTTGATACGCGCCTGCAGGCCATGATGTTTCGAACGCAGCAACAACAGCGCCGCCGCTTGCACCAGTGGCAGGAAGCATTATCAACGCAAACCGCTACTCTTATGGTACTGCCAGAACATACCCTGCTGCACAGTAGCCAGCGGCTGCAACGCCTGCACGGCGAGGTGATCGCTCGACACCGGGAGGCCGGGCACGCTGCCCGCCACGATCTCGGCATCCGGGCCAGTCAACGCATCGAACATCTGCGCCAACAACTAGCCTTGTTGGCTAGCCAGCTACATGCTCTCGGTCCGAATCAGGTCCTTCAGCGCGGTTATAGTCTAAGCTATAGGGGGGACGGCACATTGATCACCAAAGCAGCACAATTGCGCCCCGGGGATGCCATGCAGGTTCGTTTTCAGGATGGTACAGCATCCACCGAAGTTAAAACGGTTTCAGGAGAGCAACAATGATTTCGAAAAGACCCCGACTTAGACATCCAGGATGCTGGAGCTTTGTTATGCTGGCTCTGGCTACCTTGGGCATATCGCCGGCGCAGGCTGCTGAATGGCAGGTCACGCAGGGTGATGTCGCCCACGTCACACTGACGGCCGATAGCGAAGCGCCGCGCCTGTATTGCTTTGGCAAACAATGGCCGGTAAAAGCTGATGGCAAGGGGCAATGGCAGGGCTGGGTCGGCGTCGACCTGAAGCAGAAACCTGGCCCATATCAGATTCTCTGGAAGGGTTCGAATGGTCAGGTCAGCCAGCAATTGAAAGTGATCAAAGGCGAGTTCCGCATCTCCCATATTCAGGTGGCTAAAAAAATGGCGGAGTTCGATAAACCAACCCTGGCTCGCATCCGCAGCGAGGTAGCGGCGCTGAAAGCCACCTATCGAATAAAAGTCGATGCGGCTCCTGCCATCAGTATGGAGAGTCGGCCGATCAAGGGCATCGTATCCACACCGTTCGGAGCCCAGCGCTATGTCAACGGCGTGCCCCGATCTCCTCATTCCGGGCTGGACATTGCTGCGCCGGCCGGAACACCTGTGCACACACCATTGGCTGGCAAGGTGTTGCTGGTAGCCGGGATGTACCTGAACGGTAACACCGTCGCCATTGGTCATGGCAACGGGCTGGTTACGGTTTACTCCCACATGCAATCCACTGAGGTGCATGAAGGCGACTGGCTGGACGAGGGAAGCGTTATCGGCAAGGTTGGAGCAACGGGCCGTGCGACCGGCCCGCATTTGCACTGGGGCGTTCGCTTTTATAATACCCGCGTCAATCCGGATTCACTACTCAACCATCCCGCTCATGCCCCCGCCCATGTCCGTTCAGCCGGGCAGCATGTGCATTCCGGACAATAGCGTCTATACTTTCACTATGCGTCGTGCGGTCGGACGAATCAGAGAGGAGTAGCTTTGAGCGGTCAGGAACTTTTCAGCATATCGAAGACATCGCACCCGGATATCCTGCTGGGGGATTATCCGTGTGATATTCCTTTCAGTGGCGGCAGTTGCGATCAGGTTGCCGTATCGCTGACCTGGCATTCGCCGCAGGCCAAGCATGGCATCCCGGTTCTCGCCCTTGAGGCCGGCCATACCATGTACTTCGCCGCCCATGAACAGACCCCGGCCGGCCATGCAGCCAAGCTTGTCGGCGATTGGCTGAACAGCCATGATATCAGCGACGAGCAACGTCATCAGATTGAACTCTTTCTCTGGCAGTGGCCCGGCATTGAGCAGAATGAAGATGGCAGCTGGACCTTGCGCGATATTCAGCAACGCCGAAATCATCTTGATGCTCCTCCCATGGTCGATGTCAACGGGCATGCCGTTGCCGAAGTCCCTGCGGATACGGTATTGAACAGCGGCAACCTTCAGGCCAACACGCTCGGTTATTGTCGCAAAGAATCGCCCTGTTTCCTGCTGGACGCCTGTCTGAATTGTCCTCTGTTTATCACCAATAAACATTTTTCCCAAGCCATCAAGCGACGCAGGCCCGAGATTGAAGAACATCGTGACAGCGCGGCCATAAGCAATAACCAGCGTATGGTTGAAGTCTGTCAAAACACCCTTGAGGCCATTGACAATATGACCCGCGCCTTGGAACAATAAGCGCCCGCAGCCATTGCAGTTGAGGAGTAATATATGAATATGAATGTATTGATTATCGATGATGAGGATACCGTACAGAGTATCCTGTCCGCCTTCCTGCAGCGCTACATCAGCGACAAAGGGATGCAGAGCAATATTAAAAGTATGAATGATCCGGTGCAGGGGCTGTTCGAGTTGACCACCAATGGCGACCAGTATCAGGTAATCCTGCTGGATGTGCGCATCCCCAAGCTCAGCGGCGACGAAATCTACAGCTCGCTCGAGCATGTCAATCCGGATATTCTCGAGCGTGTCCTGTTTGTAACCGGTTACCCGGAGGATTTGCATGAACGCTTTCCCGAAAAGGAATTCCGCATCCTGCAAAAGCCTTTCCGTTACGACTCGTTCGCTCACGAACTGGATGGTTTGCTGGCTGCCTGACGATTACAAAATATCTCCGAAGCAAGGTAGGACAACATGGCTGATTCACAAAACTGGCGTGCCACGCTGGCCGAACACCGCGCAGCATGGTTGGTAGCCTCCGCCAGCATGATATTGATTACCGTGGCCATGTTCTGGCCCGGCCTGTTCGATTCATTCAAACAACAGCATCAAGAGCCTCAAGTCGATCATCAGACCGTAACTGAAGCACAGTCGCCGACCTATTCCGCCGCCCGACCGACCCCAACCGCCAAGCCCGAGTTAAAATCGGAGGCAATCACCCCCGAAACACCCATGGACAAGCAACCCGGACATGCATCCAAACCCCTGCCCAAACTGGCCCTTCCCCGCACCACTGCCAGGCAGCATCCCGTTCCCCAAGCCAAAAACAACAGCCTGAAAGCCAGCGCCAGCAAAACCCGGCAAACAAGCGCACCCGGGCAAAACGGCAAGGTGAAGGCTGCGCCAGCCATGGAAAGCTATTATGTGCAGACAGGAGCATTCAGGGATAAGTCTCACGCCAACCGCCTGGCCGCCGATATCAGACGCCATGGCTGGGCTGCCACTGTCGTACCCAAGCCCGGTCATCTGTATGCCGTCTGGGTCGGGCCAAAAGCCAGTCGAAGTCTGGCAAAAACATTACAGGAAACCCTGAAACTGCGCCTGAATCTGAAAGGTTTTATCATCCAGAAAAAGTCATGATGAAAATAGGCAAACCGCGCGGCGCTGTTGCCGCCGGGCATCAGGTCACAGCCAGTGCCGGTGCCGAAATTATGCGTGAAGGCGGTAATGCAGTGGATGCTGCCATTGCCGCAGTTACCTCCTCCTTCATCGCTGAACCTGTTCTGACCGGTGCCGGGGGTGGCGGCTTCATGCTCATCGCCGGAGCCGGAAAAAGGCCCATCCTGCTGGATGGCTTTGCGCGCATGCCCTCGGGCAACAGCGCCGCAGCCACACCGCTTAAACCCGTCGCCATCGATTTCGGCGATACCGTCCAGACCTTCCATATCGGCCCGGCTTCGGTCGGCACCCCATCCCTAATGGCTATGCTGTTCGAGGCACACCGCTTATATGGTCGCCTGCCGCTCAGGGAAGTGCTGGCGCCCGCGCTGGATGCTGCGCGGGGCGGCGTCCAGCTGAATGCCCTGCAAGCTTCATTTATCGGCCTGCTTGAGCCGATTCTAACCCATAGTAAATCAGCTGGGGATTTACATGCGCCTTCCGGTAAGCTGCTCGTTGAAGGCGACACTTTCGTCAACCCTGATCTGGCCAATACGCTGGAAATGCTGGCCATTGAAGGCATTGCGGAAATGTACCAAGGCGATCTGGCCCGCGAGATAGTGGCCGCCTGTGCGCCCGGTGGCCTGCTAACCATGACCGATATGCAGACCGGGCAAGTCCAGCAGCGCCAACCCCTGTGCTCTCCGCTGCTGGGCGGGGAACTGCTGACCAATCCGCCACCGTCATCCGGCGGTATTCTGATCAGTTATGCACTGGCCATTCTGGAACAATTGCAGAGGGATGTTGCCAAGCCACTGCCCATCCTGATTGCCGAGGTGTTGCGTTCGGCCTCCATGCAGCGCCGGAACTCCTTTGATCAGCAGATTCATACACCGGGTTTCGCTCGAGATTTTCTACACCCCGAACATCTGGATCAGGCATGCACAGATATCCGCCAACGCCTGGGCAAACACTCCAATACTCCGGCAGAGGCGTCGAACAGGCATGGCAGCACGACCCAGGTCAGCGTCATCGATAACGACGGTATGGCGGTATCGCTAACCAGCAGCAATGGCGAGGGCTCCGGCATCGTTGTCCCCGGCACCGGGATCCATTTGAACAATATGCTGGGTGAAGAAGACATCAATCCGCTCGGTTTCCATGCACTACCCCCGGGCACGACCCTGTCCTCGATGATGGCTCCCTCGATCTTCATGCAACAAGGGAGACCGCAGCTGATCCTCGGCAGCGGTGGTTCCAACCGTTTGCGCGGCGCCATCACGCAGGTGCTCAGTCATATGATCATCGGCGGTGCCAATGTCGAACAGGCCGTGTATGCGCCGCGCCTGCATAACGAAGGCATGCAACTGGATGTCGAGCCCGGCTTGCTGAATGATGATCTGCGCGATCAACTGCAGGATATGGGCTGGAAGATCCGTGAATGGAGCCGGCAGAGCGTCTATTTCGGTGGCGTCCATGCCATTGCTGTCAGGGGAAGTCAGACCACGGCTGCAGGAGACCCGCGCAGAGGCGGAGCTGTAGCATGGGCTTGAGCCTTGCCTATATTGCGCTGGGTGGAAACGTCGGCGATGTTCGGGCTCATTTCGTCGCCGCCCGTGATGAACTGGGCAGCCTGCCTGGCATACATGTCCGGGCCTCGTCCCTGCTTTACACGACTCCACCTCTCGGGCCGCAGGGTCAAACGGACTATCTGAATGCGATGCTGGCTGTCGCAACAAACATGACGCCTTTAGCCTTGCTTGAGGTTCTGCAGGGCATCGAAAACAGAAACGGCAGACTACGCCAGGAGCACTGGGGGCCGCGCACCCTTGATCTGGATATCACTGCATTCAATCAAATTCAGCAGGCAACCGAGACTCTGACACTGCCACACAAAGAGATGCACAAGCGCCAGTTCGTACTGCGCCCCCTATGCGATATCGATGCAAACTGGCAACATCCACGTTTAGGGAAATCAGCGCAAACCCTGCTTGAAGATTTATTGCAAAAGGGTGAGTTGCCTCTGGCGGAGGGCAAGGTATGGTGAGGCTTCGATGGTCATAGAAAAGCCCTTAAAAGAATGCCACATTGCCGTGGAAGGTGCGATCGGGGTCGGTAAGACAACGCTCACCACCCGTCTGGCGGATAGTCTGGGCTCGAAAACCTTCTTTGAGCAGATTGATGACAACCCGTTTATCGAACTTTTTTATCAGGATCCGTCTCGGCATGCGCTGGCCGTGCAGTTATCCTTTCTGTTCTCGCGTCTGAAGCACTGGCAATCGCTGCATCAGCAGGATTTGTTCGCCAGCGGCGTGGTGAGTGACTACATCTTTGCCAAGGACCGTCTTTTCGCCACGGTCACCCTCAGCGATGAGGAATTTGCTCTGTATGATCAGGTTGCACGTCTGCTTAGTGTCGATGTACCCAAACCCGATCTTGTCATCTATCTGCAATCGGATGCCAATATCATTCTGGATCGCATCCGTGGTCGCAACCGGCCGATGGAGCGGAACATCAAAGCCGATTATCTGCGCGATGTTATTTCAGCCTACGATCGCTTTTTCTTCAATTATCAGGATACACCCCTGCTGACGGTGCAAACGGATCGATTGAACTTTGCCGAGGATGAGGCAGCGGTCGACCACCTGATCGAACGCATCGGCGGCATGCAATCGCGCACCGAGTTCTGGGCTGATCACACCTGAGTATCTAGGATAGTCCATGACCTCTTTTCACACCCACCTTGTACCCATCCGGGATTTTCTGAAGCGGGAGACTGCCGGCGGCATCATGCTGATTATCGCAGCCGTTATCGCTCTACTGCTGGCCAATTCACCGCTCGGACATTACTACCAGCAACTGATTAACCTGCCTGTGATAGTGGGAGTCGGCGACATGCAGCTGGCCAAGCCGCTACTCCTATGGATCAACGACGGATTAATGGCCGTGTTCTTTTTCGTTGTCGGTCTGGAACTCAAACGCGAAGTACTCACCGGAGAACTGTCGGATACGCGCACGATCATCCTGCCGGCGATCGGCGCGTTAGGCGGTATGATCGTGCCGGCCGGAATTTACGCCGCCATCAACTGGGGCGACGCCATAGCCATGAACGGCTGGGCCGTGCCTGTAGCCACTGACATTGCCTTTGCACTGGCCATATTACTACTGCTGGGAAGCCGTGTGCCGACGGCGTTAAAGGTATTTCTCGTGTCGCTGGCCATCTTTGACGATATCGGCGCCATCATCATCATTGCCCTGTTTTACACCAGCGACATGTCGAGCACGGCGCTGCTGATCTCGCTCGCCTGCCTGATCATTCTGGCGCTACTCAATCGCTTCAAGGTTGTCCATATCAGCGCCTATGTTCTGGTAGGTACGATTATGTGGGTGGCCGTGCTTAAATCGGGCGTTCACGCCACATTGGCCGGCATAGCGCTGGCCATGTTTATTCCGCATTCGGATCCCTCCGATCCCGACCGATCGCCCCTGCGCGAGTTGGAACATGACTTGCACGGTACCATCGCATTCCTGATTCTTCCCCTGTTTGCCTTCGCCAATTCAGGCGTATCCCTAGCCGGATTTAACGCCGATCAACTGCTACACCCCGTGCCTCTGGGGATTGCCGTTGGTCTGCTGTTCGGCAAACAAATCGGGGTTTTCTCATTCTGCTGGCTGGCCGTCAAAACGGGGGTCGCGCGACTACCGGATAACATTCAATGGATGCAACTTTACGGTGTGTCCCTGCTCTGCGGTATCGGCTTCACCATGAGTTTGTTTATCGGCTCGTTGTCGTTCGAGGACACCGGCGTCAACCTGCTGTTCGATGAACGCATCGGCATCATCATCGGTTCGGTTATTTCTGCCATTGCAGGCTTTATCGTCCTGCGCCGCAATATCTGAACACGTCATCCTGGTATATCCCGGCCGGGATATACCATTGAACTTCCTTCAACTTGAGCAAGACGCTGTTCGGCCTTAGGGTTCTCCCATCCTGAAAGACGGTACCCATGCTGCGAACATGTAGCCGGACCGAAGCGGAAAGGTGAATATGAGAACAAAGAAACCCGTCACTGCGGCGACTCTCGCGCGTGCTAAACAGGCCGGTGAAAAGTCCGTCTGGCTGACAGCCTACGACACCCTGTCTGCAAACCTTGCTGAATTGGCGGGTGTGGATGTGCTGCTGGTCGGCGATTCACTTGGCATGGTGGCGCTCGGTTTCGATTCCACCATCCCGGTCACACTCGATCAGATGATCCATCATACTGCCGCAGTCGTGCGTGGAAGAAGTCATGCATGGGTGGTATGCGATCTCCCCTTCGGCACCTATCAAGGATCACCCGAGCAGGCCTTCGCCGCATCGGTACGGGTGTTGCAGGAAACCCGGTGTGATGCAGTCAAGCTTGAAGGCGGTGTGGCCATGGCTGACACCATCGCTTTTCTGGCCGACAGAGGCATCGCCGTCGTGGCGCATATTGGCCTTACGCCGCAGTCCGTGAAAAAATTCGGCAGTTATGGCAAACGTGGCAAAACCGACTCCGAGCAGGAACAGCTACTGCGCGATGCGCAGGCCGTCAGTAAAGCTGGGGCCGTGGCGCTTGTATTGGAGAACATTCCCGCCGAACTGGCTACGCAAGTGAGCAAATCCGTGGATATCCCCACTGTCGGCATCGGAGCAGGCCCCGGTTGCGATGCTCAGGTGCTTGTCTGGCACGATCTGCTTGGCCTTTCCGAAAAGAATCCGCCGTTTTCTCCCGCCTATGCGAATCTGCGGGAACAGATCGCCTCGGCCATTAACGCGTGGTCGAATGATGTTCGAAAGGGAACATTCCCCAAGCCATGAATGAATTATCTTTGTCCCCGCCTGTAGCTGCGCCTCAGCGCCTGCGAATCATGCCGGAACAGCACAAAATTCCTGTTTTATTTTGTGCCCGGCTTGATGCAGGTGTTGAGGAAATTCGCAGATACCTCGCGGGCGCCTTTTCTTGGCTCTTCTTTGGGCAAGCAAAGAAGAGCGAAAGGACATGCCATCAGGTTGTGCTGCCATGAACGTCATTACAACCACGTCCGAACTTCGGCGGGAACTCGCCCCCTCGCGCGGCAAGGATCGTATCGCTCTGGTGCCGACCATGGGCTGCCTGCACGAAGGGCACCTGAGCCTTATCCGCAAGGCCAGGAGTCTGGCTGATATTGTTGTGCTCAGTATCTACGTGAATCCGCTGCAATTCGGTCCGAACGAGGACCTCGATGCCTACCCGCGCACATTTGAGGCTGATGCAGCACGATGTGAGGCAGAAGGTGTGGATATCATCTTTCATCCGGACAATCTGTATGCAGCCGGAACGCCGCTGGTCTCGCTGCATGTCGAAGAGCTGGATGGCTGCCTTTGCGGCGCATCACGCCCCGGGCATTTCGACGGCGTGGCCACGGTGGTGTCCATCCTGTTCAATATCGTTCAGCCTGAAATCGCCGTATTCGGGGAAAAGGACTGGCAGCAACTGACCATTATTCGTCGCATGGTGGAAGGCTTGCAGATTCCGGTGCAGATCATCGGTTCCGAAACGGTGCGCCAGGCCGACGGCCTGGCAATGAGCAGCCGCAATCGCTATTTATCTGATTCCGAGCGTAGCAAAGCCAACTATCTGAACCGCGCGCTGGCGACTATGCAAGACCTTGCCGCATCCGGCGAGTCGCATGCGCAAATCTTGCTCAAGGCTGCCGGCGATTTCCTTGCTGAACAGGATATCACCGTTGAATATCTGGAAATTCGCGATGCCTACACACTGCAGCCGGCGCGGATGCTGCAACAGGAGCATCCGGCACGTGCCTTTATTGCGGCCCGCATCGGGGCTGCCCGCCTGATCGACAATGCCGCGCTGGATCTGCCGATTGAACCATCGAACCTTATTGAATCTACTGAACCTCAGGAGGTTGTGCCATGCAACTGACCATGCTGAAATCGAAAATCCACCGCGCCACGGTCACCCATGCCGAGCTTGATTACGAGGGCTCCTGCGCCATTGATCAGGACTTGCTTGATGCGGCGCAAATCCTGCCTTTCGAGAAACTGCACATCTACAACGTCGCCAACGGCGAACGCTTCACCACCTACGCCATTGCCGCGCCACGCGGCTCGGGCACCATCGGCGTCAATGGCGCTGCCGCTCATAAAGCCAGCCCCGGTGATCTGTTGATTCTGTGCACCTATGCCGACATGGATGCGGCCGAAGCGGCACACTTCGCGCCAACGCTGGTTTATGTCGATGCCGACAATGCCATGACGCACAGCAGTCGCGGCCATCTGGCAGCTGCTTAAGCCGACGATATAACAACCGACCACGTCATGCGTTATGCCATTGCCAACGTATCCGTTGGTCTGGATGAAGATGCTGCAGATATTTGTCAGCGGCTGGCCGATGCCCTGGGAATTGAACCTGGGCAGATCAGCGACTGCATCTGCGTTCGTCGCGCCATCGATGCACGCAAGAAGACGGATATCCATTTCGTCTGCACCTATGAAATCACTCTGGACTCCCCGCTGCCCGACCCATTACCTGTCTATGCCGGGCAGCCTATCCGCCTGATCGAGCGCTCAGCCCTTGATCCGGCAGCGCCTGAGGTCTTCTCGCGCAAACTCTTAAATCCTGCGCATGTTATTGTCATCGGGGCAGGGCCGGCCGGGCTGTTTGCCGCACTGGCTCTGGCCGAAAGTGGTGCCACGGTGACGCTGCTTGAACGTGGCAAACCCGTGGAGACCCGCATGCGCGACATAGGCCGACTACGTAGTCGCGGAGAGCTCAACAGCGAATCGAATATCTGTTTTGGCGAAGGCGGTGCCGGAACCTACACCGACGGCAAGCTGTACACGCGTATCAAGCATCCGTTTCTACGCTGGGTACTGGCCACCTTTGTTCGCTTTGGCGCCAAAGCCGATATCCTGATACATGCACATCCGCACCTTGGCACGGACAAGCTCGTGCGCATCGTGCGCAATATGCGACATGAGCTGATTAGATTGGGAGTCGATTACAGATTTGAGACTCGAGTCGACGATCTGATCATCCGGCAAGGAGCTATCGCAGGTGTACGCCTGGCAGATGGCAGCGAGGTCCATGCCGAGCATGTCGTGCTGGCCACCGGCCATTCTGCCCGTGATACCTATGAACGATTGCAAGCTCTGGGCATCTCCATTGAGGCCAAGGATTTTGCCGTCGGCCTGCGCGCCGAACACCCACAGGCACTGATCGACGAAGCTCAGTACGGCAAGCTTGCCGGACATGCAGCACTCGGGGCAGCCGAATACTCCCTGACGCATCAACTAGCGGATGAATATCTCGGCAAACGCGGCATATACTCATTCTGCATGTGTCCGGGTGGCCTGATCGTACCCTCACCCACCGAAGCCGGACATATGGCGGTCAATGGCATGAGCAATGCCAAACGGCACGGCCGTTTTGCCAACTCCGGCATCGTGCTACAGGTCACCCCCGACGATATGACCCGGCACGGCATCAGGCGCTCCCCGCTGATGGGCATTGAATTCCAGCGCCAGCTGGAAAGCCGGACATTCGAGGCTGCCGGATCCAGCTATCAAGCCCCTGCCATGCGACTCACCGATTTCGTGGCCGGCAAAGCAAGCGGATCATTGGCGCCATCAAGCTTCAAGCCGGGCCTTGTCGCATCTGATCTGCATGCGCTGCTACCCGGATGGATATCACATACGCTTAGTGAAGGCATTCAGGCTTTCGGTCGCAAGCTGCGCGGCTATATCAGCTGCGAAGCCAATCTGCTGGCCAGCGAGACACGCACCAGCTCGCCTGTACGCATCCCGCGCAATCAGGCCATGCAGAGCATCAGTATTGCCGGCCTTTATCCGGTCGGTGAAGGTGCCGGTTATGCGGGTGGCATTGTATCTGCTGCAGTCGATGGACTAAAAGCAGCCGAAGCCATCATCTGCCAGCTTGGTGCTGATCCGAAGGCATGAGCGATACCGGCTTTGCTTTCGTCGCGGAGCCTGATGCCCGCCTCCTGATTCTCGGTTCGATGCCGGGGCGGGAGTCGCTGAGGCAACAGCAATACTACGCTCATCCGCGTAATGCTTTCTGGGCGATCATGGCCGGACTGTTCGATTTCGACCCTGCCCTTCCCTATCCGAACCGCCTGCAGGAGCTCACCGCCAACCACATTGCTTTGTGGGATGTAGCACATCACTGCACCCGGCCGGGCAGCCTTGATGCCGATATCCGCGATGCAGAGGCCAACGATTTCAATGCATTCCTTGCCAGACATCCACACATTTACCGGGTCTATTTCAATGGCAGCAAGGCTGAGTCATTGTTCCTGAAGCTTGTGATGCCAACGCTAAGCCGGCCGCTGATATGTAAACGTCTGCCTTCCACCAGCCCCGCCCATGCCGCGATGTCGCAACAAGAAAAGTACCAGCACTGGCAAGAGATCAGGCAAGCCCTTGAAATCGACCCGGCTGAACCCTATACAGGGTCTGTTCACACTAATTTAGGTGTTGTCGCTGCTGTCCAAAATGAGGCTAATCAAGGCGCGAAGGATGAGGTTTGGTGTCTCCAAACGAATCCTGAGCAACGCTGAGTAGCTTCATTTGGGGCGCAGCCCAATCGGGGATCGACGCCATCGAAATTAGCGTGAACAGGCCCCCTGGTCCATCCAAACCCCATTCGGAAAACTTAAGGAGTATTCATGACTGCCACAAAAGAAACCCACGCCTTCCAGACCGAGGTCAAACAGCTACTGGATCTGATGATCCATTCGCTTTACTCGAACAAGGAAATTTTCCTGCGTGAGCTGATTTCCAATGCCTCCGATGCAGCCGATAAGCTGCGCTTCGAGGCGACCACCGACGACGCTCTGTACGAGGGTGATTCTGATCTGCATGTGTATATCGAGGTCAACAAAGACGAGCGGACCATCACCGTGCGCGATAACGGCATCGGCATGAGCCGCGACGAAGTCATCGATAAC
>CAZDJY010000029.1:0-13359 GCA_964505835.1 uncultured Zetaproteobacteria bacterium
CAGGATTTGCGCTTGTAAATCCTGCGCTTTAGCATTCCCCTTTCTATGTCCAAACCGATAATCGACTCTCCCACCCCTGTTCGCAGCCTCGACACGCTATTTATCAAAACCTATGGCTGCCAGATGAATGAATACGATTCACAACGTATGGCAGACCTGATGAAGCAGGCCTACGGCTTGCGCCTGGTCGGCACGCCTGAAGAAGCGGACGTAATCCTGATGAACACATGTTCGGTACGGGAAAAGGCCGAGGAAAAGGTCTATTCCCAACTCGGCCGCTATCGTAAACTAAAGGATAAACGCCCGGATATGATCATTGGCGTCGGCGGCTGTGTCGGCCAGCAGGAAGGCGAACGCATCCAGCAACGCGCTCCGTATGTGGACATGGTGTTCGGCCCGCAGACCTACCACAAATTGCCGGAGATGGTGAAACAGATTCGCCGTGAGCGCGTACACCTGAGCCAGACCGAGATGCCCGAGATCGAAAAATTCGATCATCTCCCCAAGCAGCGCGTTGAGGGAGTATCGGGATATGTCACCATCATGGAAGGCTGCGATAAATTCTGCACCTTCTGTGTTGTGCCTTATACGCGCGGCCCTGAAATCTCGCGTCCGGTGGAGCAAATCCTCGAAGAATGTCGCAACCTGATCGAGGATGGAGCTGTCGAGATCAGTCTGCTGGGCCAAAATGTGAATGGTTATCGCGGAGCAGGGCCGGTTGATGCGGACGGTAACAGCGAGGAATGGGACTTCACCATGCTGTTATATGCCGTAGCCAAACTGGACGGGCTCAAGCGACTTCGCTTTATCACCAGTCACCCGATGGAGATGACCTCCGAGCTCGCTGTAGCCTTTGGAGAGATTCCCCAGCTAATGCCCTTTTTGCATCTGCCAGTCCAAAGCGGCTCGGACGCCATGCTCAAAGCCATGCATCGCGGACATACCCGTGCCGATTATTTTGCCATCATTGACGAACTTCGTAGCCATTGCCCCGATATCGCCTTGTCGTCCGATTTCATTGTCGGCTACCCGGGTGAAAGCGATGCCGATTTCGAGGACACGCTGAATCTGGTTCGTCGGGTGCATTTCGATTCGACGTTTTGCTTCAAATACTCTCCGCGCCCAGGCACACCAGCAGCCAAGTCGGCCGATGATGTGCCGGAAGAGGTCAAGGACGCCCGCCTGCAGACCTTGCTTGAGCTGGTGCGTGAGCAGGCTCGTGATTCGCTTGCGGCCAAGGTTGGCAAGACGCTGGATGTGTTGGTTGAAAAAATCGGCCGCAATGAAGGGGACATGGAGGGGCACACCGCCGATTTCAAGATCGTGCACTTCAAAGGCAAAGTTCGCCAGATTGGACAGGTATTGCCGGTACGCATCACCGAAGCTTTCGGGCAGTCGCTACGCGGCGAGCTCATCGTCGCAGAATAAGCCCGGACTTCATGACATCATCCATATTGACCCCCTCGCAATCCCTGCACCTTGAAACGCTGGATACTGCTTCCTTACAGCGGCTTTGCGGCCCGGGCAACCGAATCCTGCACCGCATTGAGCAGTTTTTTTCCGTCAAGATCATCGGCCAGCCAGGCCGCTGGACGATTGAGGGACAACATGCCGAAACCGCAGCCCAAGCCATGCAGCATCTGGCAAGAAAGGTATCGGGAGTTAACCGGCTGACGGGTCAGCAGCAAAAACCCTTGGCCGAACTGAACGATATGGATGTGGAGGGTGTATTGCGCGATTTGAACCAGTCGGAAAATATCGAGGGCCAGCCTGCATCCGAAGACGATGCTGAAGTTATGATTGCCGGACGCCGTCATATCCGGGGCAAAACCGCGAATCAACGTACATACCTGAAGGCGATCCGCTCCAACACCCTGACGCTCGCCGTCGGCCCGGCAGGTTCCGGCAAGACCTATCTCGCCGTTGCCGCAGCCGTCGCCGCCATGAACAGCAACAGGGCCGAGCGCATTATTCTTACCCGACCAGCCGTCGAGGCCGGTGAGCGTTTGGGATTTTTACCTGGCGATTTACAGCAGAAGGTCGATCCCTACCTTCGCCCCTTATTCGATGCGCTGGCCGATATGATCGGCATTGAAAAAATGAATGCCCTCATCGAACAAGGCCGCATCGAGATCGCGCCGCTCGCCTACATGCGCGGTCGCACGCTAAATGATGCCTTTGTCATCCTCGATGAGGCCCAGAACACAACCCGCGAGCAAATGAAGATGTTCCTGACCCGGCTCGGTTTCGGCTCCACGATGGTCGTCACCGGCGACATCACACAGGTGGACCTTCCCAGACATCAGCAAAGCGGCCTGTTGCATGCGCTGCAAGTGCTCGAACACGTTAAGGATATTGCTATCTGTCGCCTGACCGCCGGAGATGTGGTTCGCCATCGCCTGGTCGAAAGCATCGTCAATGCTTACGAGGATCAGCCCGACCATGATTGACGTACTGATTGATGAGGACGTTGATGAACACCCTTTACCCTCACCTGCATCGATCCGGCAAGCTACGCTCGCTGCGCTCACCTCAGCCGACTTCAAGATTGAGGCTGAAGACATGCCCGAACTCTGCATCCGCTTTGCCGCCGATGCCGATATCCAGGCGCTGAATCGCCAGTGGCGGAATAAAGATGAAGTGACCGATGTATTGTCATTCCCGCTACAGGAAGGCCCCGATTTTGATATATCGCAAGGGCTCGGTGATATTGCTCTGGCCGTTCCGTTTATTCTGGCAGAAGCCCGGCGCCTGGGTCTGAGCGCGCACAACCATTGCCTGCACCTGATCGTGCATGCCTGCCTGCATCTTGTCGGCTTTGATCATATCCGGGATGAAGATGCTGCCGTCATGCAAGCGCTGGAACGACAGGCCATGCTGAACCTAGGCCTGCACGACCCCTACCCGAACAGCGAAGAGGAAACCATATGAATGCATCTCCAAGTCAATGGCTAAGCCATCTGCGTCGACTTTTTATTGAGCATCTTCGCCCGGGACGCGATACCGAAGAGCTGCTCAATGTTCTGGCTCGCGCCGAGGCCATTCAATCGGATGAGCAACGTAATATGCTGGTGCAGCTGGTTGAATTCCATGACACCCGCATCCGTGAGATCATGGTATCGCGCTCCGAAATTCATGATATCCCTGCAAACGCGAGTCTGGCCGAAGCTGAAAAGGCCTTGATTGATTGCGGCGTGAACCGTATCCCTGTCATTGACGGCGACCTTGATCATGTCCTTGGTGTCATCCACATACGGGATGTCATCGCCGCTCGCATGCAATCCAAGCCGCCGTCACTTAGCAATCTGCTGCGCCCATGCCTGTACGCCAGCGAGCTCGAGCAGGTGTCGGGGCTGCTGGCTGAAATGAAAGAAAAATCCTGCCATATTGCCATGGTACAGGACGAATACGGCGGCATCGCCGGACTCATCACCCTTTCCGATCTGGTACGCGAGGTGTTTGGCGAAATCGGAGAATCGGGCCAGGAAGAGGAAGCCGAATGTCAGGCGCTGGATGATGGCAGCTTTGCCGTACTTACCCGCATGCATATCGATGAATTTTGCGAGGCAACAGGCGCCAGCGTTAGCGAAGGCGATTACGATACTGTCGCCGGCTGGATCACCGCCCGCCTTGGTCGCATTCCGCGGGCTGGCGAAACCGTCAGCATCGGGTCGTGTAAGGTGCATATTCTGCAAGCCGATCCCCGCCGCATATCCAAGGTGCGTATAGAATTCAGCTAAGGATGCTCTGAAAAAGTCAGTGCCTCCGTGCAGGCCATGGATGGCCTGCCAAAATCATGCGCGAAAGTGCCTGATTTTGTGAGCTTCGCTAACAAAAATCGGGCTGAGTTCCATCCTGCATACCAGGGCCGGGGGTGAATTTGACCTCGGCCTCGTTTAACATGCCTGAATGCATCCCTTAGACAGCGTTATTCGTAGCTGGCCGCAGCTCGCCGCCCTTGTGGCAGGAAGCCTGATGCCCTTTGCGTTTTCCCCATTTGATCACGTCTGGCTGGCGCTGCTTGCGTTGGCGGCGCTGTTCTGGCTCAGCCGGTATAGTCTGTCGTCACAAATCAACCCCGCATGGATTGGCTTTGCCTTCGGGTTCGGCTGGTTCGGCCTTGGCGCTTGGTGGCTGGCCCCAACTCTGCACACCTATGGACACTTGCCCTGGCTCGTTGCCGGATTCTGCGTTGTGTTGGTGGGTTGTGTGATGGCACTGTTGCCGACCCTGTGGATATGGCTGACCTGCCGGATTGCCGGCCGTTCAGCATGGCTGATGCCAGCCTTTGCCGTCACTGCCGTGTTCGAGGAATGGTTGCGCGGCCACCTGTTTACCGGCCTACCCTGGACGGCTCTTGGCAATGTCCTGCTCAATACCCCGGCCATCGGCTGGGGCGCATACGTCGGCGTCTATGGCTTGGCCTTTTTGCCTGCATTGCTGGCCGCAGCCCTTGTCCAAAGCCTGCGGCATCAAAGCCGCCCTGCCGGAATGGCCGGGCTCGTTGTTTCGATTGCCCTGATTCTTTTTGCCCCCACGATCAACCCTGATCACGATGATATGGGAGCCGAAAAAACCGTCGCGTTAATTCAGGGCAATATCCCGCAGGACGTTAAATGGGATGCCTCCTTTTTAAATGAAACCATGCAACGGTATGCCGGTTTGTCAGCAACGGCCCATGCCGATCTCATCATCTGGCCAGAAGCTGCTGTGCCGTTTTTTTTGTCGCGCTCGCCGTCGTGGCAGGGCTGGTTGAACAAAAAGGTTCAGAGTTGGCAAACACCTCTGATATTCGGCGGATTAAAGGAGTTTGACGACGCTACGGCTCAAAACGGCTTGTTCGCAGCATCGCCGACCCAAGAGCAACTTAGCTTTGCCGGCAAACAACATCTGGTTCCCTTCGGCGAATATGTCCCTGCCTGGATTCCATTCCTGCATACCATCGTACCCGAAATTGCCAATTTTCGGCCCGCCAGTGATAGCGGTACACTGGCTGTCGGCGGCATCACCTATGGCTCGCTGATCTGTTACGAGTCACTGTTTCCCGAACTGACTCGTGCCCGGGTTCAAGCCGGGGCACAGGTCCTGATCAACGTCACGAACGACGCCTGGTATGCTCGTTCTCCTGCCGCCTGGCAGCATATGCAGGCGGCCCGCATGCGAGCGGTGGAAAGTAACCGCTATGTGCTGCGTGCTGCCAATACAGGCGTCACAGCGATTATCGCGCCGGACGGTTCAATCCATGCCAGCATCCCATGGTGGACAACAGACCTGCTACAGGGGAAGTTTCGCCCCAGCGCGTATCTCACACCCTATGTGCGCTGGGGAGACTGGCCTTTGCTGGTCGGACTCCTGATACTGGTTGTTCCGTTATTCAGATCGGATGACGACAGCATAATCTTGCAAGGGAGGAAGCAGTACTGATGCAGGCAAAGATTCAGAATGCGTCAACGGGAAGACCTGTCGCTGTACTTGGCGCGGGTTCCTGGGGCACGGCACTGGCGATGGTTCTGGCCCGCAGCGGACGCGAGGTGCGCATGCTGGCGCGTGACGATGCCAAGGCTTCCGCCATGCAATCATCGAGGCAGAATCAGCGCTATCTGCCCGGCATACGTTTTCCCGACAGCCTGCAGGTACATGCCGATATCGATGTCGTGCTGGACGGGATTTCCGCCTGCGTCGTAGCACTTCCCTGTACCGCTGCCGAGACTGTATTGCCGAGGCTCAATGGCGATTATCCCGTCATCGCCGCCTGCAAAGGGCTGCATCCTGAGAGCCTGATCCGCACCGATGAAATGCTGGGGCAGCATCTAGCCGATGAGCGCATCGCCATCCTGTCCGGCCCTTCATTTGCCGTTGAGGTCGCGCGAGGGCAACCCACAGCCATCACCATGGCAGCAACGGAACTTTCCCGGGCAGCGTATGCCGCTTCGTTTTTCGACGATACCAATTTCCGCATCTATTTAAGCGACGATGTTATCGGGGTTGCACTCGGCGGAGCCTTAAAGAATGTCGTGGCCATTGCCTCAGGTATGGCTGATGGTCTTGAGCTGGGGCACAACTCTGTTGCTGCCGTTGTCACCCGCGGTCTGGCCGAGATTGCCCGCCTCAGCACTGCCTGCGGTGGCCGCCCCGAAACCTCGATGGGGCTATCCGGCCTGGGCGATCTGGTGCTCACCTGTACCGGCTCCCTGTCTCGCAATCGTCGTTTCGGCATGGACATCGCCAGCGGCCTGAGTGTGGCCGAGGCCAAGGCAGATATCGGACAAGTGGTCGAAGGGGTACGCACGGCTGAGGCCGTTGCACAACTGGCCGGCAAACTGGCTGTGGACGTACCGCTGATGCAAAGCGTTCACCAGGTATTGATCGGCAAGCTTGATATCGGAGATGCCGTTGCATCTTTGATGTCGAGGCCCGAACGCCCGGAATTCTAGGCGTCTTCTTTGGCAAAGCAGGATGATGACAAGGATCTGTTTGCTCAGGCCATGAGCAAAGTGCGGCCGATCAGTACGCCGAAGAAGGCCCGCATCAGGAAAAAATCATCCCAGCCGAGGCATGCGCAGCCCATCGTCGAACGTATCGTCGCGCATGTCGCCGCCCCTGTTACAGCCATTAAGAAGCCGATTGCCGACTCACCCGTTGCGGCCCCGGAAATCGTTCACGCCTCGCCAGATGAACCCTGGACGCTGGTCGCCAATGGTATCTCCCGGGAACGCCTGAAACGCCTGGCATCCGGCCAGCCGCCAGTTGAAGCCACTTTTGATCTGCACGGGATTAGCCGCGCAGAAGCTTTGCGACAACTGGAAAGCGGCTTTCAAAAAGCCATCGTCTACGGGCAGCGAGTGATTTGCATTATCCACGGACGCGGTCTGCATTCCGATGGCCGCCCTATCCTCAAACAGGCCACCTATCACTGGCTAAGGGAAGGCCCGTTCGCCGCTCAGGTGCTGGCAGTCACCCCCCAACCCGGCAGCGCCGGCGGGGCCTGTCTGGTACTGTTGCGCAAAGCATGAGGAAAAAATCGCACTACCACTGCCCCGTCGTTGCGCTATACTGTCAAACATGAAATTCCGAAATGGTATCTTTCACCTCCTGACCCATGCCTCTCTGGCTGCCGCATTCGGCTTGTCCGCATCCATCGCATACACCGCTTCCGCTGACGATGTTCTGCCGCCGCCCGAGGCACAGGAAACCAGCGCCGATCATCAGGGCGCACTCGACACGACGACAGAGAAAGCCCCCGACTTGAATCAGGAATTCAAGGCTCCGGAGAAAGGCGATAACGTCGAGGTTCGTTCTTATCAACGCAAAGATGGCGCAACCATTTCTGAATATACCTCGCACGGCCGCGTGTATATGATTAAGGTACAACCGCAGGGCGGCCTGCCGGCATACTATCTCTATGATAGCAACGGCGACGGCGAGTTCGAGCGTCGCCTGCCCGGTGGTTACAAACGTATCTCGCCACCCAGCTGGGTACTCAAACGCTTCTGAACCCGATCCCCCGACTCATCCTGATCACCGATAGCTCCCGTCTTGCGGGAGAAGCTTTCTTCGAGGTTGTGGAAGCAGCACTCAGAGGCGGTGTCGATGCTTTGCTGGTGCGTGAAAAGCAGCTTCCCTCCTCCCGCTTGCTGGCTCTTGCAGCGCGCCTGCGGGAGTTAACCCGCCGCTATCAAGCCCGCCTCATCATTCACAGTCAGGCCGATATTGCCGAGGCGGTCGGGGCTGATGGCATCCATGTCGGTGCTGCCCATATCGACTCGATAGCCACCATCAAAACATGGCTTGGTGATCAAAAGTTCAGCATCTCTGCCTCTTGTCACAATGCCGATGAACTCACTGCTGCGGCAAAGGCGGGAGCCGACTGGGCCATGCTGTCGCCGGTGTTTCCGACGCAAAGCCATCGGGACGCGGCACACCTCGGCCTTGAAAGATTCTCACAGCTGGCTGATCAGGCTGCTCTTCCAGTCGTCGCACTCGGGGGCATTACGCCGGACAATGCAGCAGCATTATCCGGCAAAGCCCTGGCCGTTATCAGTGCCATTCTGGATGCCGACGACCCCGAGGCTGCAGCACAATGTTTGTCGAACCTGGCCGGCCAATGAATACCCCCGCGCATGCCATCATCAACCTTTTGCTGTTTCGCAAGCACAGGCGTGAACATTATCCGGCGGCCATCATCATCGGGGCCCTGCTGCCCGATTTTCCTATGTTCGTGTTTTATCTCTGGTCAAAAATATCCGGCCATACCGAACAACATATATGGCGCAGCGGCTATTTCGAGCCCGGTTGGCAGGCTGTCTTTGACACGTTTCATTCCTTCCCGCTGCTTGCCATCGCATGGCTGATCTCATGGCAGGCCGGACGCCCATGGCTGAGCGTTTTCTTTGCCAGCATGTTTCTGCATTCCTGCTTCGATTTCCCGGTACACCACAATGATGCCCACCACCATTTCTTTCCGTTCTCCGACTGGCAGTTCCATAGCCCGATCTCCTACTGGGATCCGGCCTATTACGGTCAGTATGTTGGCGCGCTTGAGCTGTTTGTCGTGCTGGCTGGCGGCGCATGGTTGCTCAGAACCTCGCCTCAGGCATGGATCAGATATTCGGTATCCATCATCCTGTTTTTATATCTTGCATTCTGGGGTTTCGCAGCACTTTTCTGGGCCTGATCAAAGCATGAGCCGGAACGGATCAGAATGCCTGCCATGCAGGCAGAGACTGCTGAAACTGCGATGCAAAAACGGCAACCAGCACCACCAATAACGTCATACTGAGCATCAGCACGATCATTGGCACAATCAACACCAGCAGAGCCACTCCACTACTCACCCCGGCAAAGCGGGTCAGGCCGAACCATTCCAGCACCAGCGACCAGAAACCCGTCACCATATTCAATAGCGGAACCCAGGCCAGCAGCATCGGGACATTGCCATAGGCGCTGATCTGAAACGCATCCATCGTGCTCAGCTCTTTCTTGCCAAATACCCGCGCCGCCCAGCCCAGGTACCAGGCCCAGAGCCAGGTTGCCAACAGCATCACCACCCAAATGACCGGGGCCAGGAAAAGGCTGAAGCCAAGCGTCATCAGCGCTCCGATCAATAGCGGCACGGCGAGCGAGATGGTCAGGAAATAAATGGACGGGGTATAGCTACCAGCCTTCGGCATGTGCTCGAAGAATGTGCCGGGCGCAATCACCACATCGCGCACTGCCGCCACAAAGGATTCGATGGGTTTATCGCTGTCAAAATAAACAGGCACCTAGGCCTCCTTCTCATGCGGATGAGTGACTACCACGGTACACGGCGCATGCCGGACCACCCGCTCGGCCGTCGAGCCGATCAACAAATGCTCGAGAAATCCTTCGCGCCCGTGGCGGCCGAGCACAATCATGTCGACCTTAAGCTCAGAAGCAGCATCGCACAATGCCGCTGCAGGAGAGCGCATATCTTCCACGATCTTCGGGTAGATCGTCACACCGTTGCGCACCTTTGCGGCTTGCGCCTCCAATCGTTCATGCGCCCCCGTACGTCGCACCTCTGATAAATCCTCGACCGGCATGGCGAGCATGCTGTCACTATCGTAAAGCATGAACGGCTCCATCACATGCAACAGATAAATCTCCGCCTCAAATGCATGCGCCAGCTCCATACCCCGGCGCAAGGCCTCGTCCGACTGTTCGGAAAAGTCCGTAGCCACAAGAATCTTCCCATGTTTGATCATCATCCACCTCCCGAACTACGTATGCGCATACAGCCTACCCTATTGATAGCAGAAACGAGCGCATCTGGCGATGTCGGGACGCGTCTGTGGACTGTGCTTCCGCAGATCACACATCGGATGTTGCCGCCCCCACCATTTTTACACATATTTCCTGTAAGGACATCCGTCGTCTGCCGACTGATCTTACTTCACCGATGCATTTTTTAGCCAAGGAGCTTCGCAACGTGACACATCGCACCCGCTTTATTCTGATATGCTATTCCATCCTGTGCATCGCTCTTCCCAATGCCTACGCCGGCATCACCCTGCATGCGACCGGATCCACAACCGTCATGCCGATTGTTTCTGATGCAGCATCGGCCTATCACAAAGCCCACCCCGAAATCAACATCACGGTATCTGGCGGCGGCTCAGGCGTCGGTATTGCATCGATGATTCAAGGGACGGCCGAGATTGGCATGGCCTCACGCGACACCACGCCTGAAGAGCAGCTCAAACTCGATGGCAAGGTGGACAACATCATTATTGCCCGCGATGCCGTTGCCGTCGTCGTTTCCAAAGCAGTTTATATAGGTGGCATCACGCACCTGAGTCTGGCGCAAATCGCTGATATTTATCGAGGCAAGGTCAGCAACTGGAAAGAATTTGGAGGACCTGACGCCAGAATTCTCGCCATCGACAAGGAAGCCAGTCGCGGGACACGCCATGTGTTTGCCGAGGCCGTGCTGGGCAGCTCACATGCCCGCGCGCCCGGTGCATCGCTGATCGCAGGCTCCAATAACGAGGAGCAATCCATTGTTGCCCGCAGCGATCAGGCCATTGGCATGCTGTCCAATGCCTGGCTCAATGATCGTGTACGCGGCATTGCCGTGGATGTGGCCGGGCGGAGCATCAGACCTGACATTGAACACATACGCGATGGCAGCTACCCGATCAGTCGCGGCCTGCATATCCTTTTGCCCAAAGATGCATCACCGGAAACCCGAGACTTCGTACAGTTCCTGCTTTCCGCTGATGGTCAGGCAATCGCCAGAAAAACAGGCTATTTGCCCATCCGATAAGATCATGATGCTTCACCACAGCCTACGCCTTTCTGCCGGACTCCTTGTGCTTGCAGCTTTTTCGGTGCCCGTATTTCTTTTGCAGGCATCCATGCCCTTCTGGCAGGCGGCCGGTATCCCCAGCCTCTGGGGAAGTGAGTGGTATCCCTATGAGCATCTGTATGGCCTGTTGCCAGCAATCATCGGCACCGCATGGGTTATTCTTATTGCACTGACCATCGCCATTCCCTGTGCCGTGGCTGCAGCTATTGCCGCCAGTGAAATGCTCCCCCCCGTGCTGGCTGAAAAGGCCCGTATGAGCATGGAGGTGCTGGCTGGTATTCCATCCATCGTTTATGGCCTGATCGGCCTGTGGGTATTGCTACCCCTGCTGCAAACTTCCTTCGATCTGCTGAGCGGACACAGTCTTATGGCCGCAGGATTGATGCTTTCGTTGATGATCCTGCCAACCATCATGCTGATGGCCATGGATGCCTTACAACGAGTGAATGTCGAACAACGAGAGGCGGGTCTAAGCCTGGGTCTGGACTGGAGCGCACAATTGCTACGCGTGCTGCTCCCTGCCGCATGGCCCGGTATTCGCTCGGGCATTCTGCTCGGTCTGGGTCGTGCGCTGGGTGAAACGATGGCTGTCATGCTTGTCGTCGGTTCGATGGATCGGGTGCCGGAACCGATTTACAATATTCTACAACCCGCCCAGACACTGACCTCGCGCATTGGTCGAGAAATTGGAGAGGCTGCATTCGGCTCCGTACACTTCTCTTCACTCATGGCCGCCGGACTCATATTAGCCGCCATTGGCCTGACTATCAGCCTGTTGGCCCATAAACGCCCGTGAACACCGGAATACTTAACCCCGCTTCGCGAAAGCCCGCATGGGCTCAGGTCTCATATATGAAGATCGCCGTGCTTACGTTTGCTATGCCGGCACTGGTGCTACCCGTTGCCTGCTTCGCCTATATCCTGTGGCAGGGGCTGCCGGCACTGAACTGGTCTGTCATAAGCGGAGAGGGGCTTTCCGGCTTCGGACTGGAGCATGGTTTGTACGGCCAGCTGACGGGCTCATTACTATTGATGCTCGGGGCTGCTGTAATTGCTGCCCCCATTGCGCTCGGCAGCGCATTATTTTCTCACCTTTATCTAAACAAGCACTGGCAGACGCAGATCATCATGCTGTTACACCTGATGCAGGGAATCCCCCCGATTGTGTACGGCCTTTGCGGGCTGGTCGTGTTCGTGCATTTGCTGCATTGGGGCATTTCACTGTTGGCCGGCATGCTCATACTGGCGGTTATCATTATGCCGGTTCTGGTACTCAACTGCCTGCATGCTCTGGAGCGTATTCCGGCAGAACGCAGCGAAGCCGCTCGATCCCTGGGACTGAATCACGGAGAGCTTATCCGACGCGTCTGGTTGCCTGAGTCGTGGCCGGCCATGATGACCGGGTTGCTGCTGGGAATGGCGCGCGCATTGTCGGAAACCGCACCCATCCTTTTTACCGCAACGGTTTTCTCCGGCGTGATATGGCCCGATTCGTTGCTGGCACCGGTCACCACCCTGCAAACCCACATCTTTTATCTGGCTCAAGAAGGCGCCAATGAACAGGTCGTCGCTATCGCCTGGGGCGCTGCCACACTATTGATAGGGCTTGTGCTATTGTTCAGTTGTGCAGCATTATTGTTGCGCAGGAGCGTATTACGCAGGACAGACCAATACCCAAGGATAGAATCATGACCATCAGGCATGCCTCCACATCGACGACTTCGCTAAATGAGCCAAACGGATCGGATACGACTCGCAGTCACACTCAGGACTCAGTTGGTCATCCGGCCAGTCTGATGACCCGCTCTCTGTCCCTGCAATTGGATGGCAGCAATATTCTCACCGATATCTGCCTGCAACTGCCCCACGGTATCACGGCCTTGATCGGGCCATCGGGTGCGGGAAAAAGTTCATTATTGCGTTGTATCAACCGTCTGCACGATCAGTGGACGGGAGCAATTGAGATCGGCGGCATCTCAGCCCGCAGTATTGATGCCGATGCCCTGCGGCGTCAGGTGGGCCTGATCGGGCAGAAACCTGCTGTCTTCCCCTGCTCGATCCGTGAAAATGTGATCTTCGGCCTGCCGCACAAGCAGCGGAAGAGCATCTCGGATGAGGCACTGCGCCAGGCCCTGAGCCAGACGGCCCTGTGGCAAGAGGTGTCCGAACGCCTGCATGCCGATGCCCGAACCCTGTCGATCGGCCAGCAACAGCGACTGTGCCTTGCCCGAGCATTAATTCTCAAGCCTTCGTTCCTGATGCTGGATGAGCCGACCTCGGCACTGGACCCGCGCTCCCGCGACATGATTGAACACTCTTTACAGGAGATCGGACGGCAGATGCCCCTGTTGTGGGTGACGCATGATCTTGAGCAGGCTGAAAGGGTTAGTGAACATGTGATCTTCATCTGCGATGGCAAAATGATCGAACATGGAACGGCTGCCGATTTCTTTGCCCATCCTGGCGCCATCGAATCGCGGGAGTTCCTGCGCTGGAATGTTTGCGACTGCGATTAGGGCCGGTTAACAGGC
>CAZDJY010000030.1:0-13007 GCA_964505835.1 uncultured Zetaproteobacteria bacterium
TGTACTTCAATGATGCCCAATATGATAATTTTAAGGCGACAGATTTGATCGACTCCTTTTAGAGAGCCTGTTTAGTCGTTGGAATCAGGCGGTATCATTTCTTGATGCGAGTGCCTTATGGATACAGGCCTTTAAATTCTCCAGGGTGACCGGCTTGTTCATGAGCTGTACGCCGTGTTGGGCTGTTTGCTGCAATTGCTCGTCTTCACCAAATGCGGTAATCATGATAATCGGAATATCGGAATTTTCTTTACGAACCTGCTCAACAAGCTCCAGGCCATTCATCAGCGGCATACGAAAGTCCGAGATTAACAGATCGAAAGGTTCATCGGCATTTCGGAAAATATCCAGTGCGACCTTGCCGTTTTCTGCTGTGACTGATTCGTGATGCATATGCTTAAGCAGCGCATCGTGAATCTTCAGTACGTCGGGCGTATCATCGACGAGCAGGATGCGGCAAGGAAAAACATCGGCATCGGATTTTGTTTCATCTGTGGAGACGGGCTTGCCAGAAACATTACCAGCAACCGCAGGCTTATCGGTTGAGCTGCCAGGAATATAGGGTGGTAAATGCAGGGTGAATGTTGTGCCCCTGCCGGGTTCCGAGTCTAGCTCAAGGCTTCCATGCCTTAACTTGACAATGCGCTGCACCATTGCCAAGCCCAGGCCGGATCCACCTTCGCTCTTTCTTGAGGTCCAGAAAGGTTTGAAGATGTTGTCGATATCTTCTTGCGCAATACCGATGCCATTATCTTGAATTTCCAGACACAGGGCAGGATGCCCGGGCTGGCTCAGTGCGTGATCCGGCGCGGCTGCGCAGTGCACGGAGATCTGCCCTTCGTCCTCGATGGCTGCGCCAGCATTGTGGATGAGGTTAAGCATGATCTGCTCAATCTCCAATACGCTACAGGCGACATCGGGCAAGGGTGTCTTGATATAGCTGCTAAGTTGAATATGAGCCGGAAGCTGAAGTCGAGCCAGACCGGTAAGATTTTCCAGTGGTGCATCTAGGTCCTCACCGGCACAATGCTCGTTGCCATCGTCTTCAGCGGCCCGTCCGAGCGTCAAAAGGTGCCTGACCATATCCGAGCCACGCTCTCCGGCATCAATAATGGCCTGTAGCTGATCCTTGTGGATATTGCTTGCGCTATCCATCTGCATGACTTCGGCATAACCGATCATACTGGTCAGGATATTGCGAAAATCATGCACGATGCCTGCCACCATGGTCGACATATAGCCCTGACGATGCATGCTCTCGAGCTTCGCCTGACTGGCTTCGCGTTGGGTGATATCGAGTATAAAGCAGACGCCAATCCACTGATTGCGCCAGCGCAAGCGGGTCGTATTGCACATCAAACGCAGGATGTTGTCGTTGCGATCGCGACCGCGAATATAAATGACCTTTTTCCCGCCGTTGGCTGCGCCAGCATGGGAGGGTTGCTGTTCTTCCTGCAGGGAGCGGCGGCAGAATTCCAGCATTTCTTCTCCATCCTCCAGCAGAGCAAGCATATCCGGTTGTTCGCCGATTAAACGGGTGTAATCATCGCGGAACACTTCACCAATCGCGGCATTGGCATACAGGATGCGCGGCTGATTGTTGGCATCAAGGTCATAGGTGAATACAGGCAGCGGCCCCTGGTCGAGAAGATTGAAGGAAGCCTCTTCCGCCTCAGTTTGACCGCGGACGGCGCGCTCGGCCTTTTCGCCGATCAGATACACGTAGGATGGGATGACAAGCAGGCCGGCCAGTTGCCAGATCAGAAGTGTACGGTCCAGATCCATATGCATGTTAAACAGGGTGTAAATAGCGACCCCGATGAGACCGATAATGGCCAGCGCCTGGGTATAGAGCAGCAGAGCATTGCCGTAGCGGAAGCTGTTTCCGAAGATAATGACCAGCAACATGAAATAGATGCCACTGCCGTGGCCGCCGTCTATGACGGCTGCTAAGCAGACAATGGCAATATCGAAAGCGGGCGCAAAAAGGGTGCGAAAAGCAGACAGAGGACGCCGTTTAATGGCAGGCAGAGATAACAGATTATAGATAAAATATGCTGCTGCGGACCCGATGAATAAATCCCGATACTGATCAAAAAATACGGCGTGTTGTTGCAGATAGAATAGTCCTGCCACAGCGAACAGCAGCCTGGCCCAGGCTTGCTGCTTCTGTGAGCCGATAATGGACAAGCTGCCGGGTTGATTGCGTTTGACCAGCCAGTTCTCAATGATAAATGTTTTGATCGAGTCTCCTCCCTCAACGGTTTATACAAGTTTAGCCGCTTCGCGCGTACCTGCAAGCTAAAGGATGTACAGATGTGCGAAATCATCCGCTGTGCTTTTCGAGAGTTGGATGATTCACGTCGATGGAGGCAGGACTTGGGTATAAGTCGTCACACAGTATTTCAGCCTCAATGGCCGGCTCGAATGTTCTTGGCTCACTGAATAGCCGTGATTTATTTCCGGCGGACTTGCAGCGGAGCCCGTGTTAGGGTTGGGGCTGATGCATTACTGTATTCAGTCAGCCATTAAATTTATCCGATAATCAGGAGTTTAGCGTGTTGTATGTTGCTGTGCGGGCCGCCAGACGGGCCGGAGATATGATTGCCCGCGCCTTTGATGAGCGCGATGATCTTCAGGTGCAACAGAAAAGTGATCGTGATTATGTCACCGATATCGATCAGCGTGCAGAAACTGCAATTCTGCGCGAGATTACACGCCATTACCCCGAGCATGGAGTTGTCGGCGAGGAAATGGGCAAGCGTATCAATCCGAAAGCATCCATTCAGTGGTATGTCGACCCTCTGGATGGAACAACCAATTTTATTCATGGGTACCCTCATTTTGCCGTATCAATTGCTGCCTGGAAGGACGGCAAGCCGCTGCTGGCCGTGGTTCATGATCCGATCCGCAATGAAACTTTCGAGGCGCGTAATGGCAATGGCGCTTTTCTCAATCGTCGCCGCCTTCGGGTAAGCAAAGCCTCGCAGCTCAAGCATGCCTTGTTTGCCTCCGGTCTGCCTTCCTACAGACGCGAGCAGATTGAGGTATTTCAGGAGCGAATGGATCGCTGCATGCATGCCGTGGACAGTTATCGACGCGGTGGCTCGGCTGCTCTTGATCTTGCCTATGTGGCAGCCGGCCGCCTGGACGCATACTGGGAAGCTGGTTTGCAGCCTTGGGATATTGCTGCTGGCCATCTTCTGGTGCAGGAAGCTGGCGGTATTGCAACCGATATCCAGGGCTCCGGCCTTGATCTGGAAAAGGGTGATATTCTGGCAAGTAATCCGAAACTGCATGGCGCCTTTATCGATTTGTTGAAGGGTTGAGTTTTTAGGGCCTGTTCACACTAATTTCGCTGGCGTTGATCAGTCCACTTTTGTGAACAGCCCCTAGTGGCCTTCGCGCTGTAGCAGTAGATAAAGACCCAGGCCACCAAATACCATATTCGGCAACCATGCTGCATAAGCGGCAGGGAGCCTTTCTCCGCCGGCCAGCAACGAGCTGGCATTGCCCATCACATAGAAGACTAGACCGAGCGAAATGGATGCAATGATCCCCCAGGAGGCTTTGCCGCTGCGATGGTTGCCTTGCATGCACAGTGCGGCGGCCAGTATAACCATCAGCAGACAGGCCACCGGGGCTGCAAGTTTTCGATGCAGGGAAAAATTATAAGCGCTGGAACTCAGGCCTGCATGACGAAGCTCGCCGATATATCGATGCAGCTCAAAGAAATGCATATGCCGGGGCTTGGGAAGCTCGGCTGTTTGCGGTCCGACCGATGAGTGGATGGTCGTTGATTCCAGATGTTGCATCTGCATGGTTTTCGAGGCCGTGGGGGTGCTGATATCCACATCATGCAGTTGCCAGATACCGTTGGCAAAACTAGCGCGCGCCGCATCCATGCGTTTTTGCCAGCCGCCTTGCGCATCCGTTTGCAGCAGCATCAAGCTATATTGATTGGCATTCAAAGGGGTCAGGCGGAAGAATCGATGGCCATCCTTAAGCCACTGAACTCCGTGGCTGGCAGGTTTCTTGTGCTGGATATGAACCTGTTCGATGACATCCAGGCGAGCATTGGTGGCCGGCGTCACCCATTCTCCAATGGTAAAGCTGAATACCGATGCCAGCAGTGCAACAGCCAGCAGTGGCGTTAGCAGTTTATTGATGCCAAGGCCTGCGGCGCGAACGGCCACCACCTCCTGATGGCGAGATAGTTCCATGAGATAGATGCTGGCGGCTATCAAGACAATGATAGGCATGAATTCGGAGATCATAAACGGGCATTTAAGCAGCAGATATTCGACCAGCAATCCTGCATCGAGCCCGCGTCCCAGATAGCGAGCCTTATCAAAGGCCTCGATGATGGCATAAATAGCCAGCAATGCGCCCATGGTTCCCAAGGCTCGATTCAGACAACCGGCAAAGATCCAGCGGAATAATACAGGCATGGGGCAAGCCTAACACCGATTCCGGATGATTGAGAACAGCATGATGATGTATGACGGCAAGAGGGGGGGGGTGCATTGGATGATTGAGCTGCTACACTCCGCCGCTGTTTAAGGAAGCAGAGCATTGATATTACATTTCCTTATTTCATCATGGAGGTCAGGTATGCCCTGGAGTAACCAGAACGATCCCAACCGGAACGATCCCAATCAGAACCCGTGGGGAAATCGCGGCGGCAATCAGTCGCCTCCCGATCTGGATGAAGTCATTCGCCGTTTGCAAGAGCGCTTTTCCGGCATTTTCGGCGGCGGCAATAACGGCAATGGCGGTGGAGCCAATCTTGGCAAGGGCGCTGTGACCGGCATTCTGGCCGTGCTGTTTGTGCTCTGGAGTCTGTCAGGTTTTTACATGGTAGCTGCTGATGAAGAAGCGGTTGTGCTGCAATTCGGTAAGCATGTGAGCACCAAAGGGCCGGGCCTGAACTGGCATATTCCATATCCGGTACAGACGGTCGAGAAACTGCCTGTCACCCGCGTTCAGCGTCTTGAAGTCGGCTTCCGGAAATTTTCCGACGGAACCATCCGTAAACGAACCAATGAATCCCTGATGCTGACCAAGGATGAGAATATCGTTGATATCTCGTTTATCGTGCAATACAAAATCAAGAGTCTTGAGGAATATCTGTTTAATATCGACAGCCCCTTGAAAACGGTTCGTGATGCGGCCGAGTCGTCGATTCGCGAGGTGATCGGCCGTACATTGATTGACGATGTTCTTACCGATAAGAAGGCCGAAGTCGAGGTGGAGACTCAGGACTTGATTCAGTCGATTCTCGATAGCTATGAGGCCGGTATCTCAGTGTCAACGGTTAAATTGCAGGATGCACAGCCTCCTGAGCGTGTGATTCGTGAATTCAAGGATGTTGCATCGGCACGAGAGGATCGTGAACGGGCCAAGAATGAAGCCCAGGCCTATGCCAATGATATTATTCCGAATGCGCGCGGCGAGGCCAAGAAGATGGTGCTGGATGCCGAGGCGTATGAAAAGGAAGTCATTGATCGTGCGACCGGTGAAGCCAAGCGGTTTGAAAGTTTGCTTTCTGCCTATAAGCAGGCTCCGGATGTGACGCGCAAGCGTTTATATCTGGAGACCATGGAAGGCGTTTTGGCCAAAGTGGACAAGGTGATCGTGGATGGTTCGGTCGCCGGTAAGGTGTTGCCGTATTTGCCCCTTGATCGGGCCGGCAAGGTGGAGGTGACGAAATGACAGGCAAGCAGACGTTTGTATTGATTCTTCTGGCTGCAGCGGCGGCCCTGGTAGGCAGTAGTGCTTTTGTGGTGGATCAGCGTGAGCAGGCGCTGGTGCTGCAGTTCGGCAACCCTAAGCAGGTGGTGTCTGAAGCGGGTCTGCACTTCAAGTGGCCCTGGCAGAATGTTCGTAACTTTGATCTTCGCCTGTTGGAAAGCGACGCGCAGCCCAACGAGGTCATTACCAAGGATAAGAAGAGCATTCTGGTGGATAATTATACGCGCTGGAAGATTACCGATCCTCTGAAGGTTTATCAGGTGGCTCGTGACGAGCGGGGTGTAGCTTCGCGTATGGACGATGTGGTGCGCGGTAAGGTGCGCGAGGTCCTTGGCCAGCATACTCTGCACGAAATCGTTTCCGGCGGTGATCAGGAGAACCTGCGCAAGGAATTGATGAAGTCCATTCGCGACCGGGCCGATGAAGGGGTGAGTGATCTTGGGATTTCGGTGGCCGATGTGCGCATCAAGCGCGCAGATTTGCCACAGGAAAACTCTGAGGCTGTGTTTCAGCGTATGAAGGCTGAGCGTAATCGTATTGCCAAGGAATATCGTTCCGAAGGTGAGGAAGCTGCCAAGGAGATTCGCGCCGAGGCTGAGAAGAAACGCAAGGTTGTGCTCGCAGATGCATACAAGAATGCCGAAATTCTGCGTGGTAAGGCTGATGCTGTGACAACTAGTATTTATGCCAAGGCTTATCAGCGTGATCCGAAGTTTTATGCCTTTACGCGCTCTCTTGAGGCTTATCGCACCTCGATCAACGACGGTACTCGCTTGGTTATTTCACCGGATTCGGAGTTTTTTCACTTCTTCCAGCAATCGCGTAAATAGACGGCCGTTCTTAGGGGATACAATGTGGATGATCTGATTGCCGCACTGGGTCTCGTTCTGGTGCTGGAAGGGGCGCTGTATGCATTGTTTCCGCAGGGTATGATCAATGCGATGCGCAGGTTGCCGGAGGTTCCGCCGGCGACGCTCCGTTTAATGGGTTTGTTGTCGGTAGGTTTGGGCTGGTTGTTGGTTAAACTGATTCGCAACTAGGGATACTCTGAAAAAGTCAGAGTTTCCGCGCAGCAGGCATTTCTCTTTTTGCTACTCGATATTATCGATGTTTCTCAAGGTTGATAAGGTGCTGGACACGTATTGATGGATGTTTCTGGAAACCGTGACGCGTAAGGGCGGGTGCAATTCCAGAACCTCCTGAAAAACAGCCATGGGGATGCTGATCAGGGTGGTCGGATCCATGGCAATCAAAGAGGTCAGGTTCGTATCGGAGCTAAATCCCGTATGTCCGTGCATCGAGGCCTCCCAACCGCATAGTTGCCCCGGGTTGATGGATGTGAAGATATGGCTGTCGCCTGTATGACCCTCAACAATTCTGCGCAGAAGACCGGAGACCACAAGGTCCACGGATTCGATCGGTTCCCCTTCCTTGGCCAGAACCGAGAAAGTGGAGAGCTTTTTTATTTCGCTATGCTGAGCCAGATACAGACGCATATTTTCAGGCGTAGAGGCAAGCATGCCATTCATGCTCAACAGGAACATGCGGTTGCGCATTTCGGCATATTGCTGCCAGGCATCCTGTAAGTCCGGTTGCTCAAGCAGCAAGCGGGAGAACTGTTTGCTGGAAAATTTCAACAGCGTTGAAGGCTGGCTGGCAAGCAGATCAGCGCAACGTTTTCCGTCGTGAAAATAGGCAATGTCACCGGCAATGGATCCGGGCCTGAGGTTGCACAGCAGAACCGGTTGATCATGATCCGGATAGTGCTGCCATGCGCATAATTCACCGTCGATCAAAAGGAATACATCGCTGCCGTCATCGTGTTCATGGAACAGATAATCGCCTTCGGCCAGTTGCAGGCGCTTGGGGCGGCTGAGTATGGATGCCTGTTCTGCAGCGCGTTTGAGAAAAACGCCGAATTGAGCTGAGCTGGATGCACTTATGATGCTTTGCCGCAGGGATTCAACTTCCTCGGCCTCAGCAGCTTTGTCCTGCTTGATCAGAATCTGGTGGAGCTGACCGAGAACATGATCTGCACGAATATCCCGCTGCAGTTGAATCAGCACCTCGGCATAGGAGCGTAGGTATTCCTCATTGTGCGGATTGATTTCCGTCAGCTTGCGTAGGGAGATGGCTTTTTCTTCGAGCTCGATCCGCCCGGCTTTACCTGCGTTATCGGGCATTGAGGGAGCTGACCTTGCGCATCAGTGTTTTGCGTTGCTTTTCGGCGTAGTTCATCAGGCCTTCCTTGAGAGGTGGATAGGCTTCGACGACGTTTTTAAAACATGAATACGGGATGTGCGCCATCGTCACCTCGGACATGGCAACAAGGTCTGCCGGGCAACTGGACTTGCGGATGGCTGATGTATCCCCGATGAGCTCACCGGCAGCCAGATTATGCAGAACATGGCGGGTTTGGTGAACGGTGATCGTATAGGCGGCCTCGCCGCGAACCAGCATATCGATGGCCTGCAATTCATCGCCGGCACAGTGAATGGTTTCACCTGTTGTGTAAGGGTGGATTTCCGTTTCCAGTGCCATATCCTGACGCATCTCCAAGGGTATCTTTTGCAACAGGGGATTGCCGGATATCAAATAGGTCATATAGCGGAAGTCGGAGATGCGTTTCAGCTCTCCTTCCAGGCCGGGATTGTTGATGAGAGCCCGAATAATTTTTTTGCGCGGCAGCTTGATGACCAGACTATCCTTGTTAGCGACTACATCAGCGTTACGAACGCCTGGATCCAGCAGACAACCCTCGCCGACCACATCGCCCGGTTTGATCAGGTTGAGCAGCACGGTCTTTCCTTTGGAAGAGGTGACAAAGATGGCCAGCTCGCCCTTAAGCAGCAGGTACATCGTGTCACCTTTTTCGCCCAGGTGGAAGAGATGATGCCCCTCTTTGACCCGTTGCTGGTGCACAAACTGCCAGACCTTGCTCTGCATTTCATCAGGCAGGAGCTGGATGATGGGCTTGCGTCCTGTATCTTCGATTGCCCGGATGCGGCCGATCTGAGGATATTCGTTTAGCAGGTCGTTGGCGCGGCCGGTATTGCCCTTAGCTATCAGAAGCTTGTGCAGATGCTGCAACACCTCTTTGGCGGTGGACTGCTGGCCAGCCTCAATGAGCAGGTCGGCGTATTTTCTCAGGTAGCCTTCATTTTCCGGATACAGCTTGGCCAGATCGCCGTAAACGGCAATTTGCGAGTCATCCCTGTCGATCGTTGAACCACCGTTCGCCATACCTTGTCGCCTCTGTAATCATCTGCCTGTTTCCGGTCTCGATAGCATGCCATTATGGACTGCAAACGTGAAGCCCGCCAGTTGCAGGCTAAGAGGGAAAGCTTTGGGTATGCGCATGCTGCTTGCAAAGCTTGTCTCGGCTGGGAGTATTGCGAGAGATGAAAAAATATCTCCTGTCATGCCTTGTTGCATCGCTGCTTGTGTGCTTGCCCGGTCTAGCTTCGGCCAGCGCGGCTCAGCTTAAGGATGTGCGCCTGTGGACTGCACCGGATCATAGTCGATTGGTGTTCGATTTGAATAAATCCGTGGACTATCAGGTGTTTCGTCTGCATAAGCCTGAGCGGATTGTGATCGATATCAGGAATACCCGTTTGAAGACCAAGCTCGATAAACTCGCTTTGCCCGATCCGGTGATTGCCGGACTGCGTCATGGGAGTCCTGAAAAAGGGATGCTGCGCGTGGTGCTGGATGTGAAGGAAATGGTCAAGCCGCGTTCCTTCCTGCTCAAACCCATGCACGGCAAACCTAATCGCCTGGTGATTGATCTGATGCGCCCACAGCAGGCACGCAAGCAGGCTCTGGAAGCATCGCAGGCCAAAGGTCATCGCAAGCTTGTCATAGCTGTGGATGCCGGACACGGCGGCGAAGATCCTGGCGCGATCGGCCGGCGGGGTTATCTGGAGAAGAATGTAACGCTGGCGGTCGCTAAAAGACTGGCTCAAATCATCAATCGGAAATCCGGTATGAAGGCGGTATTGATTCGCAAGGGCGATTATTTTGTGCCGCTCGGTAAACGCTGGAAGCTGGCGCGCGCGGCACATGCCGACATGATGATTAGCATCCATGCCGATTCAGTACGCCGCGGCAATGCTCAGGGAGCGAGTGTGTATACCCTGTCCGAGCGGGGAGCCACCGAGGATAAGGCGGCCAAAGCCCTTGCCGCCAAGGAAAATGCGGCAGATGAAGTTGGCGGTGTGGCATTCGATCAGGTTCAGGACCCGATGGTTAATCGTATCCTGGGTGATATGTTCCGACGCGATAGCCTGAACAGTTCCCAGATTCTGGCCGAGGAGATTATCGGTAAGATGCGGCATGTTGGGCCGATTAAATACAAAATCCCCAAGCGTGCCCGGTTTGTCGTGCTTAGTGCGATGGAGATTCCCAGTGTACTGGTCGAGCTTGATTATATCTCCAATCCGGCCCGTGAAAGAAAATTGCGCAATGCCGATCATCAGAAAAAACTGGCCATGGCCCTGTTTGACGGTTCGCTCAGTTTTTTCAGAAAGATGGGAAGGTTGAAGGCGGCAACTGGCGCCAATCGACAATCATCCTTGTCGGACGGTAACAACAGGCCAAAGGAAGCTGGGCGCGGAGAAGTCCGCCTGGCTCTGAATCGTGATTACAGTGATTACAATTTCCATGATGAATAGTTCCTCCAAGAATTTATATCGCCGCCTGCTCGGATTTCTAATGCCCTATAAGGGGCGCCTATCGGTATCCATTGTCTGCATGGTGGTACTGGCTGCCTGTACGGCCGGGATGGCATGGCTGCTCAAACCGGTGCTCGACGAAGCGTTGTCCGGAAAAAATTCAGATCTGATTTATCTGATTCCGCTGTTCGTTATTGGTCTGTATCTCATCAAGGGGATTGCCTATTACGGTCAGGCCTATCTGATGGGCTATATCGGCCAGCGGGTGATCTTTGATCTGCGCAACCTGCTCTACGAACAACTGGCAGCCCAGTCGTTAGCGTTTTTTGTGCATCGCAAGACCGGGGAGCTGCTGGCCCGGTTAAGTTACGATGTAACGCTTGTGCAGGCGGCCGTCAGCACCGCTGTCACTGCATTGATGCGCGATGCGATTTCGATCGTTTTTCTGTTGGGTGTCGTATTTATTCAGGACTGGAAGCTGGCGCTGATTACCATGCTGGTATTTCCACTGGTAGTGTATCCGATCGCGCGTTTTGGCAAAAAAATGCGCCATGCCACGCTCGATGGGCAGGCGGCGATGGGCGATATGACCAGTCTGCTGGAGGAAACAGTCGGCGGCATCCGGGTGGTCAAGGCCTTCGGTATGGAGGACTATGAGTGTGGTCGCTTCCGTGCCTTTACCGGTGATTTCCTTCGTCATCAGTTGCGGGTCATGCGCGTCCATGCCTTATCGTTCCCGATCATGGAATTATTGGCTGGATTCGGTATTGCCGGGGTGCTGCTGTACGGTGGTATTCAGGTGGCAGCCGGTGAAACGACGGCCGGCACGCTGGTATCATTCCTTGCCGCGGCCATTATGCTGTATGAGCCGGTCAAGCGGCTATCGCGCGCTAATAACGATATTCAGCAGGGCCTGGCAGCCTCTGAGCGCGTGTTCGAGGTGCTTGATGAACCGATCGCAGTACAGGATGCCGAACATGCCAAGGTGCTGCCGCCATTTTCTCATCAGATTCATTTCGATCATGTCGGCCTGACCTACCCGGGCACGGATAAGGCCGTGCTTTGTGATGTGAACTTCAAGGTGAAAGCAGGCGAAGTGGTTGCGCTGGTCGGGCGCAGCGGAGCCGGTAAAACTTCATTGGTTAATCTGGTGCCGCGTTTCATGGATGCGACATGCGGATCTGTGCTGATTGACGGGCAAGATGTGCGCCATTTGACGCAAGCCTCGCTGCGCAGCCAGATGGCGTTGGTGACGCAGGAGATTATCCTGTTCAACGATACGGTGATGAATAACATCGCTTACGGTCTGGAGCAGGTCGATGCATCCCGTGTTGAGGCGATTGCCAAGGCTGCCAATGCGCATGAGTTCATTGAAAAGCTTCCTCAAGGTTACGATACACTGGTAGGAGAGCGAGGGGTTGTTCTCTCCGGCGGTCAGCGTCAGCGCTTGTCATTGGCCAGAGCCTTGCTCAAGGATGCTCCGATCCTGATTCTGGACGAGGCGACCAGTGCGCTCGATACTGAGTCCGAACGTTTGGTGCAGCAGGCCATCGACACCCTCATGGAAGGACGTACGGTGCTGGTGATCGCGCATCGCCTGAGCACCATTCGCCATGCGGATAGAATCGTCGTGCTTGATGAAGGGCATGTGGTCCAGAGCGGCCGGCATGATGAGCTGCTGGCTGCCGGCGGCCTATATGCCGAGCTTTATCGCATGCAGTTCGAATCACGCGAGGCATGAAACAGCGATTGCTTGCCTGGCTGGTGCCAAGATTCATTTTTCTATTGCACAAGTTTTTTGCCATCACCATCCGCTGGGATTTTATCGGCGAGCGTTATCAGCCGGGTCAGGCACCCTATATTTTAAGCTTCTGGCATGCCCGGATTCTGATGATGCCCTATGCCTATCGGGGCTGGGATGGGGCCATGCTGATTTCCGAGCATCGCGATGGCGCCTTTATTGCGGATGCTGTTGAGTTGATGGGGATTTCATCCTCGCGCGGCTCATCGACGCGAGGTGGAGCCCGCGCGCTTCTGGAGATGGTACGTATGGCTCGGCAAGGGCGACCGCTGGGAATTACCCCTGACGGGCCAAAAGGGCCGCGTGAAGTTGTACAGCCCGGCACGGTGCAGTTGGCAAAAAAGTCGGGGCTTCCTTTGCGAGCTGTTTGCTATGCCACTCGGCGTCATTGGCGTGCCAATTCATGGGATCGTTTTTATATTCCCAAACCCTTTACGCGGGGCGTGTTCGTGATTGGTGAGCCTGTTTTCGCCGATGAGGAAGATGAAGAAATGAATCGACAAAAATTTCAGGCTGCAATGGATGAAGTGCAGCAGCAGGCCGACAGTTATTTTGACTGACTGAGATTTGATGACTTCGAAAATAGTCATCATCGCGCCCATGGATGGGCACGCAAATCAATGACTTACGCCGTAAGTCATTGATTTGTAAGGAAAGTGAAAACCGCGCTTTTCGCTTTCCGGACAGTCAAAAAGGCCACGGATGGCCTTTTTACGACTTCATCAGCTTTAGCCAGGCGCCTTCAAGCAGACCCGCATCGACGACTGTCATGGCATCGT
>CAZDJY010000031.1:0-12745 GCA_964505835.1 uncultured Zetaproteobacteria bacterium
GACGGTTTCGGGCTCGAGTTTGCCCATGCATTGAGCGGCAGCGATAGCATCAACGTTAACAAACCGAGCCCCATGATATGCAACACTCTGCTGCGGGTATCGATTTGGATAAGGGAAAAGCATGGTTTATTCAATGACATGGTCGAATGGTAACGACTAAAGATACCATCCGATAGCCTGAGTCGTTTCCAATACAAAATGGACGGTATTTTTACCAGTAGCGTAAAACAGGCTCTGCTTAAAAGACGAACTCGCGACGCTCGGGCAGCCCTTCAGCATTCTGCAGCAAAGTTTCATAGATCTTGGTGGTCTGCCAGATAGCGCCTACCTTGCGTTTGTGAATCAAAGACAGGACCGGGTTTTCACCGACAAAGGCCATAATCTGACCGCCATCCTTGAGTAGATTGAGGATATGCTCGGGGATTTCCTTAACAGCCACCCCCATAATAATGACATCAAAGGGTTGCTTCAGTGTCGTTTCCTGTTGCATGGCATCCGGATTCATAGCGTTAACATTCAGAACGCTGGCATTGCTGATGCCGTGATCGGCAATGTTGCTTGCCGCCTGCTTGGCCAGCTCCTCGTGAATTTCGCAGCTCACTACCTCGGACGACAGCATCGCCAGCATGGTGGTCAGAAAGCCAGTGCCGGTGCCGATCTCCAGAACACGTTCAGTACCCTGCAGTTGCAGCTTCTGGAGAATATTCGCTTCCTGCAGCGGGCTGAGCATTTCCTGATTGCAGGGGAGGGGAACATGCCCTTCCATATAGGCCAGGCTGCGCACATGTTCGGGGACAAAATCCTCGCGCGGCATTGATTCGATCAAATCGAGGATTGCAGGATCAAGCACCTTGCAGCAACGAATCTGGTATTCGACCATGTTCCTGCGAGCTGATTCAAATTGGGTGGCAGTCATGATGATTTCCCCTCCTGGAATTCATTCTGGCAGTTCAGAATCTAAAGGCAGGGCAATATGCATCAGTCGAGTGCGAAAAACAAGTATGACTATTCTTCTGCGTTGATCTGATGATCGTGTAAAACCTTGCCGATTTGCCCCAGTGATCCGGCAGGATCTACAATATTTCCATCGATGCTGACCTGCAGGGCGCCAGCATTTCCCGTCGTTACCCAGAGTAGCTTAACGGGCTCATTGAGGATGAAATGGTGACCGGCCTGCAACAGTACCTCTTTACGCATCTCACCTTTGTTTAAGCCATCAGTATCGGGCAGATAAACCTGTAACCAGACAGCATCGCCGATCGCCTCAAAGCGGTAGCTGTGCAGTGGAAGAATCGCTGCTACGGATTCGGGGGGAAGTCTCGATTCGGAAAGCTGAAGGCTTGGAGCTTCAGGGGAGAGCGGGGCCTCGACATGGCTGTTGGATGCAGCGGAAGGGGGCGGTGGAAGGGTTTTGGCTGCGGGAGTCGTTGTATCGGGTTCCATGTTGGAAGTCACAGTGACGCTATTCACTTCGCTGTCAGGTTTTGCCGAGCCTTGTTCAGGCTGCATGACCGGCGAGCTGCCCTGAAGTTCAGGTGCCGTATCATTGGCTGAATAATAGTACACATTGAAAGTGATAAACAATACGATAAAACAGGCTCCGGCAATCCAGGCCCAGCGACGTGACGGAGCAATGGGCGGATCGGGGAAGGTGAGCGGGCGGGTCAGCTTGTATTGGCGATTTTTGATATGGTTAATCTCGTCATCCAGATCAAGTTTCAAGTGCGCTGCATACTGGCGCAGGAAGCCAACAGCATAAACCTTGTCAGGTAATGCATCCCAATCACCTTTTTCCAGTGCCTGCAAATAGACCTTGCGCAATTTAAGCTCGCGTACCAGATCATCGAGATTCTCACCGCGTGCCTTGCGAGCCTTGCGCAATCGATGTCCGATATCGGTCAGCAGCGACGCATCGGTTGGTTGATTGACTGATTGATCCGGCACTGATCGATCCGGTGAATCATCCAGCGAAACATTCGCTGAATTGCCTGCCGGTTCATCCACTGCTTTCTCCACAGGAGTATCTTTTTGATCAGTCATAGGCTCATCCCGGGATCAACGGATTCCGGCCAGTTCATCTTCGGCCCAGGCCTTATCCAAATCGTTTGAGCTCTGGTGACGATACGTCTTTAGCATGGCTCTGGCTGCTGGCAGATCGTTCTGTTTTTTCAACACAGAGAGCAGTCCCTCGGCAACCAAGCGATTGCCCTCCTTCTTCCTGAGCAGTGTTTCATACAGGGCGCGAGCATAATTCAGGCGATTGAAGCGGATATAGGCAGCGGCTTCTTTCATCTGAGGTAGCATTTGATTGGGACGGAAACGTTGGGCTTTGCGATAGGCATCAATGGCATCGTTGAATAAACCCTGTCCAAGCATTGCATCGCCGAGATTCATGAATACCAGATCCTGATTCGGGTAGCGAGGATCCTCCAGCGCCTGACGCAGTAGTTTCTCGGCCTGCTTGTATTTCTTCATCTGGATCAAAAGGCTGGCGTAATTGTTCTGTGTGGAGGCACGGGCTTCGTGGGCCAGAGCTTTTTTGTAATAGCGCTCGGATTTATCCAGGTCGCCATGCACACGCCATGCATAGGCCAGAGCATCTTCCACCTTGGCCTGTCCCGGTTGAATCTTGTCCGCCTCCAGTAGTTCCTTGAAAGCCTTGGGCAGCAGGCCTTTGTTCAGAGCATCAATGCCCATCTGATAGTGCAACTTGGTCAGTTTCTGCTGTTTCTCAGGCGTGTATTTGCCGCTGCTACAGGCGCTAAACGACAGTGCCACACAGACCAACAGGATAAACTTGCTCATAAAAATCGCTCCACGAGGGCATGAATCGGTCTCAGGGCATCATCATCCTGAGCCTTTAAATCGGCAAAAATGCCATGACTGAGAGCCTCTCTGCAACCACAATTGCATATGTTATCAGAATCGGATGTAAAAAAATGTTTCAACATGCTTTGCGCTTTGCCGACATTGGCCTGCATGATTTCGATTACCGAAGCCACGGACACATCATCTTCCTCTTCGTGCCAGCAGTCGTAGTCCGTACTCATGGCCACCGTGGCATAGCAAATCTCAGCTTCGCGGGCGAGTTTCGCTTCCGGCATATTGGTCATGCCGATGACATCCATGCCCCATTGTCGATACAACTCTGATTCGGCGCGGCTGGAGAACTGCGGCCCCTGCATGACAAGATAAGAGCCGCCGTCGTGACTGGTGATGCCAGCTTGCCGGCAGGCCTTGAGCAAGGAGCCCCTCAGGCAGGGGCAAACAGGATCAGCCATCGACACATGCGCCACGACCGGGCCATCGAAAAAGGTGTTGCCCCGGCCATGCGTTCGATCAACAAACTGATCCACCAGCACAAAGTCACCGGGGCGGATATCCTCGCGCAACGAACCGACAGCGGACACAGAGATGATGCGGCTCACTCCGGCTAGCTTCATCGCATAGATATTGGCCCGGTAATTGATTTCATGAGGCGGGTGGACATGGCCCCGTCCATGGCGTGGAAGAAATACGATGTCATGCCCTTGATAGCGGGCCAGCAGCAAATCATCGGAAGGTGCGCCGAACGGGGTCTCGAGTTTAAGGTTATCGATGACCTCTATGCCATCGATATCATACAGGCCGCTGCCGCCAATAATGCCTGTACGTGTCTGCCTTAACTCCCCCATGAACCCTCCATTCTCTCAGCTGGTCTGAATCTCAGCCTTCAGCTGGCCGCAGGCCGCCATGATATCCTGACCCCGCGACCGCCTCACCGTTGCACGAATGCCTTTAGAAATCAAGCCTTGGGCAAACTTACTCATGTGATCCTTTGATGATCCTGTGTACGGACTCCCCGGATATGGGTTGAACTGGATCAGGTTAACGCGCTCGCGTTCGGCATTGACGAAGGCAGCCAGAGCATGCAAGTCCTCGTCGCGGTCATTGACGCCGCCCAGCAACACATATTCAAGGGTGATATGCCGCTGACTGCCCAGCGAGTATTGATTCAGACACTGGCGCAACTGCTTCAGGTTGTGTTTCAGGTTGATAGGCACCAGCACATTGCGCAACTCGTCCGTTGCCGCATGCAGAGAAATGGCCAGGTTCACCGGGAAAGCCTCTCCCAGGCGCTGGATTTGCGGGACCAGCCCGGAGGATGAGACGGTGATGCGCCGACGTGACAGGCACAGTCCATCTTCGGCCAGTAATGCGGCCAGACTGCCGTGCAAACCGGTTTCATTGGCAAGAGGCTCGCCCATACCCATGTAAACCACATGGGTGACATGGTTATGCAGACCATCGGGCATCGCTTCAAGGCGTAAGTCAGCTTTAATCGCCAGAATTTGGGCAATGATTTCTCCAGCCGTCAGATTGGCTTCGAAAGCCTGAGTGCCGGTATGGCAGAATGGGCAGTCCAGCACACAGCCGACCTGCGAAGAAATACACACTGTACCGCGCTTTTCTTCTGGAATAAAGACAGCTTCAACCATCTTTCCGGCAAAGCGATGACGTTTCAGAGCAAACACATATTTGCGTGTTCCGTCGTTCGATACCTGCCTGCGAACCAGCTCCAGTGGCTGACAAAGCAGATCAGTTTTAAGCCTGTGCTTCAAATCCGCAGGCAGGTTACGCATGGCATCCGGATCGGTCTCACCCTTGTTGCGCCAGTCAATTACCTGTTTAGCGCGGTAGGCGGGCAGCCCCCACGCCTTGATCAGGATCTCAAGCTCAGCTGTTGTCAACGATGGTAACTGAGGCAAATCGGCGCACGTGGTGGCGGGTATGGTGGTATCTGGGTTGTTTGGGTTATCTGATAAGGATGCTTGCTCTGTCATGCACGAATTGTGACAGACCGGGGCCTGCTGAGATAGCCTTGCTGCCATGAGCGGATTATCTGATGTTGTTGTTGAGAAAACCACCCTGGCAAGTACGCGTGCCGTCGATATTTCGAGAGCGGATTTCGAACGGATGCTGAATTTTGCCCGAAGCGTGTACCGATTGAAGGATAATTCCGCATATCTGCACCAACTGGCAGCCGACCTGCCCGATGCTGCTCGCATCGAAACCGCCTGGCCGAGTGTGCTGATGGGCTTTGATTTTCATTTAACGTCCGAGGGCCCGAAATTGATCGAGATTAATAACAATGCCGGCGGACTCTATGTCGGTCAGGGTCATTGGCTGCCTCAGGACGATGTGCCCGAACTGAGCGGGACTTTAGCGCAGCGGCTCGTGGCGATGTTCCCCAAAGAATGGAAAACCATCGCCATTGTCGATGATGCGATTGAGCAGCAGTATATGTATCCTGAGATGAATGCCTATGCAGAACTGCTACGCAGTGAAGGTCGACATGTGTTTCTTGTTTCACCGCAAGAGATGGAACTGCGTGACGATGGCCTGTATTGCTCGGGCGAGCGCCTGAATGCGATTTATAACCGGCATACCGATTTTTATCTGGAAAGCGAGGCTTTGGCCGATATTCGTACAGCCTATGAGCGCGGTCAGATCGTACTCAACCCGCATCCGCGCAGTTATGCCCTGATTGGGGATAAAAGTCGTATGGTGGACTGGTGGAAGCAGGGACTACTGGAAGCATGCGTAGACGATGAAACGATGGAGATGATTCGTAGCATCACACCGGAAACGCGCCAACTGGCTGATTTTAGTGCAGAGCAAATTTGGCCTGATCGAAAAAGCTGGGTATTCAAGCCATCGGCACGTCACGGCGGTAAGGGAGTTGTACTCGGACGGGCAATGAGTCGTAAACGGTTCGCCGCACTGGATCTGTCCGATACCATTGCTCAACGTCTGGTGCCGGCCAGTGAGGTCGAGTTAAATGGGCAAACCATGAAACTTGATGTTCGCCTGTTTATGCATGGCAGGGATTTGATCGCTCTGGCAGGGCGCGTATGGCGCGGTCAGGTGACCAATTTCCGCGAGCCGGGTTCCGGCTGGGTGTCGTTGAAAGTTGTCTGACTGCACGATTGCCGTGGTTGTGCCTGTACTCAATGAAGCCGGAGAGATAGGTGAGCATCTTCCCGGCCTGACCAGCTTGCAGGCTGACGAGTTGCTTTTCGTCGATGGTGGATCGAATGATGGCACATTGGCCATGCTTGAGGAGACAGATCTTCCTTGTATATCATCCGAACCGGGAAGGGCGATGCAAATGAATGTCGGTTCAGCAAATATGAAATCAAATATTATCCTTTTTTTGCATATAGATACAGCTATTAATTCAAGTCATTTATCAGCTATTAAGTCTGCCATGCAAGCTGACGGAATTGTCGGTGGGCGCTTCGATGTTCGGCTGTCAGGTCAACATCCGGCATTTCGTATCATTGAGTTTATGATCAATCTGCGTTCGCGTCTTACGAAAATAAGCACAGGCGACCAGGCTATATTCGTCCGGCGCGATGTGTTAGAGCAGATCGGAGGCTTTCCCGAGCAGCCGTTGATGGAGGATATCGAGTTTTCAAAGCAATTGAAAAGGCAGGGGGAAATTGCCTGTTTGCACCAAAAGGTCATCACATCAAGCCGCCGATGGGAGCGGCACGGTATCCTCAAAACGATGATGCTGATGTGGAAGTTGCGACTGTTGTACTGGTTTGGCGTGCCATCTGGCAATCTGGCCGCAATGTATAGGCAGGCTCGCTGATGACAGGAATACAGATCATCATTATGTGCAAGGCACCTGTGCCGGGAAGGGTAAAAACCCGTTTGATGACAAGCTTTACTGCCGATGATGCAGCGCGGATTCATTCTGCCATGGCCACGACGGTGATCCACCGTGCTGCGAAATTGTTTGAATCCGTATCTATCGCCGCCGATGATACGCAGCATGCCTTTTTCCAGGCCTTTGGCTTGCCGATTATCGCCCAGGGGGAGGGAAATCTGGGTGAGCGAATGGCGAGGCTTGCTGGCAGGGCTTTTTCAAAGCATGCCGGAGGCGTCCTTTTTCTCGGAACAGATTCCCCTCATATGACTGAAAAACGCCTGCAGCAGGCAGCCGAAGGTCTGCGCGAATCGGACGTGGTTGTCGGACCGGTTGAGGACGGAGGATATGATCTTATCGGCCTGAGCGGGGACTGGTCCGTATTTGACAGCGTCGAATGGTCATCTGGCAAGGTTTTAAATCAGACACTCTCTAATTGCCGGGATTTGGGCTTGTCGTGCAAACAGTTTGAGACAAGCTTTGATGTTGATACTGCTGCTGATCTCACCCGTGCAAATGATGCCGGTTGGCACGCGCAAGACGTCGATATGGCAGGAAAAAAGGGCGCGTAGACATCCGGGTGAACTACATGCCATGAATCACATGCCATATCCCCACGGCACAGTTTTTCTTTCGCGATCAAGCGCTGTGTTGACTTAAGGAAGATCTGAAAAACTACTTCCTTGTGGTTTTCAGTACGCAAAGGCAAAAGCACGGTTTATTCCTTTGCTCACAAAATCATGCGCGAAAGTGCCTGATTTTGGCAGGCCATCCATGGCCTGCACGGATGCTCTGACTTTTTCAGAGCATCCTTTAAGCCTCGGGACGAATGCCGGTCCAGATGGTATGACGATTCCCACGCTGGCTGGCATGGGCCCGGACGCGGTGCTGATCGACATCGAATCCGACCTTCATCAAGCGTTGCGTGAAAGCAGTATCGGGCGCGGCGGACCAAACGGCGAGCACGCCGCCGGGCTTTAGCGCTTCGTAGGCATTATTCAGCCCGCGAAAGCCGTATAGCGCATCATTATCATCGCGCGTAAACGCATCCGGACCGTTGTCCACATCAAGCATAATGGCATCGAAGGTCCGGGGCCGCTCCTCCATTACCTTGGCCACATCCTGTTCCAGCACCTCGACGCATGTGTCGTTGAGCGGGAAGCCGGCCAAGGCTCCGAGATATTCTCTATTCCAGCGAACAACTGCCGGCATCAGTTCCGATACACAGACTGTGGCCTTGGGGCCGACCTGGGCGAGTGCTGCGCGCAGCGTGAATCCCATGCCGAGGCCCCCGACCAGCACGTGAGCGGCATCATTCTTTGACAAATGAGCGCAGGCCAGCTCAGCCAGTACGTCCTCGGAATTATGCAGGCGGCTGTTCATCAACTCGCCGCATTTATCCACCCTGATCGAGAATTCGTCACCCCGTTGATACAAGCGCATGGAGCTACCGTGTTCGCTGACACTGTCGAGCAGTTTAAACGGGATCATGATCGCTATATGCCTGAAGTCTGACGAATGCAGTGAATCAATCTGCGCTATCGCGCAAATACAGTGAGTTCATACGTCGGATAATCTGCGGCAGTGCATTCATGCGTGTGCGATCCAGATGCAGACGCAGGCGGGGCAGATGATCAAAGCATGCATCATCCGATTTTGGCCAGTGGAAGACCTGGTCGATCTGACCGCTGCTCAGCACATCGCTGAACTCGGCATTCAGGCGATCCATCGCATCAGCCGACAATGGGTTGAGGATGCGCAGTAGCACACTGTCGCCGACATAACGGAAACTGTGGTAATTGATGTAGAAATCAGAGATATGCTTGACCGCCGATTCGACATTGTCGGTATGATAGAGCAGCTGATGATCATCCGGGCTGATCAGATGATCGTTGACCAGGCGCCGCATCCACGAATGCATGAACGGCCCCCAGTAATCCTCACCCGGTGCTTCCAGCAATACGACGGGTATCGGCGGGTTGCGCCCGGTTTGCAGCAGGGTCAGGCATTCAAAACCCTCATCGAGGGTGCCGAAACCTCCCGGCGTCAGCACCACAGCATCACTCTCCTTTAAAAAGAACACCTTACGGGTGAAGAAATACTGGCAATAGAAATGTCTTGATGAGCCGTCCATGATCGGATTCGGCTGTTGCTCCATCGGCAGATTGATGTTGATGGCGAACGAGTTGCCTTCGGTGGCGCCTTCATTGGCGGCCTGCATCATGCCGCCGCCACCACCGGTGATGACCATAAAGCCGGCCTCCTTGAGGGCTGCGCCGCAGTCGCGCACCTGCAGATAGCTGGGGCTGGTCGGAGCGGTGCGCGCCGAGCCGAACACACTGACCTTTCGAAAAGCCTGATAAGGATGAAAAACATCCAGACCCTTGCGCAGTTCACCCAGCACACGGGCCAGCATTTTGATGTCGCCGGTATCGTAGTCACCGGAAACAAGTTTCAGCGCCTCAATGATTAGAGACCGCTTATAGGGAGAATCCATCTGGTAATCGGCAAGCAGCTTGTGCGCATGGTTACGGATTTTTTTCGGCAGATCGTCAATGCTGGTCAATTCAGTCATATATCGCCTTTACCCTATCGGGGGTTTATTTACTTTTTTCCTCGTTCGCCGCAGCGATGCTGATATCAATGCGCCGGTTCATGGCCCGACCCTTGGCGAATTCGTTGCTGGCAATTGGACGGACTTCGCCGTATCCGAGTGCTTTGAGTCGACCGCTATCGACTTCGGCGGCGATCAGAAAATCACGTACAGCTTCGGCGCGTTTCAGCGATAAGAGCTGATTGGATTTCACATCGCCCTGATTATCGGTATGTCCTTCAATGCGGACATTACGATCGCCATATACATCCACTGCCTGTTTCAGTCGCGAAAGCAGCTTATAATATTTCTCATCGATTTTACTCTTATTGGGTGCGAATTGCAGGCCGGTCAGGCGAATCACCAGTGATCCGTCCAGATTAGCCAGAATCGTGGCTTCACCCGGCTTGAACAGTTTTAGCACTTTGGCTTGTCGTTTTTTCTCAAAGGTTTCGCGTTCGAGCTTGGCCCGGAATGCTTCTTTCATACTGCTCAGCTGGGCATTCTTTGCTTGCAGAAAGGCGCTGCTTTGTTCTGAAAGTTTTGCCTTGAGTTCGGCTTTGTGTTCAGCCTGCAGCCGTTTCATATCGGACTGATGGGCGAAACGTTCCTCCTGTAGATCGTTTTGCAGGGTATCAACGGCCTTCAAGAGATCGGCGGCCGTGACGTCAGCAACCGGATCGGCCGCATCCACTGGCATATGCAGATGCCGGGCCAGCTGCATTCTCAGGTTGCGCCCATTTAAGACCAGTTCTTCATGACTGGCCTTGTTCTTGCGCCAGGCCTTAACCTGCTTGGCCAGATCCAGCGCGGCTCGAGCGAGATTGAGGGCATCGGCCGGCCGCTCAGGCACGTGATCGGACAGGCCATCAGCATAGGCACGCAGACTGCCCGCGCGATCCCTGGCTGCTTGCAAAGTCTGCGGGGCATAGCGTTTGGCGCCTGCCGAAGATGCCTTGGAGATCAATTTGGAAGCCCGCGCAGACAGGCTTGGGATCATGATATCCAGGGCTTTCCGATACAGAGTCTCAGCAGATGTCGCATGTTGCTGGGTTTCATTGAGCCGTCCTTCCTCCATGCCTTTGACAGCAGATACCAGTTCATCCCCGGCCTGGGATAGCAGGGTATGCGGATCATCCGATGCCGGAAAACTGGCGCCTTCCTTGTTCAGAGCCTCGAGTGAAGCTTCAGCACTTTTTTTGGCTTGTAGCAGCGATTTGAATTTCTGCCGGAAGGTTTGCGCCGTGGCGCGAGCCTCGGACATGCTCTGGGCGGCACGTTCGAGCGCGGCGAGTGAATCCGCATCCTTGTGCTGGTCCTGAGCCAGCATTGAGGCCCCCAGATAAGCCTCGGCGCGAGCTGTCGCCGCAGGAGCTAAAGCATAATCGGGGCTGTGTTTGAAGTTATCGATGCTCTGCCGTACGGCGGCATTGCCCGGCAATTCTGCAGCCACAGCAGGTGTGATCCACAGCGCGATGCCGATAAGCCCAATCGAGATAAGGCCAATGGAGATGGATGTCAGGGAAATGTATCCTTGTTTAGCTGACATTCAGCATTCTCTCCAGTGACAAACGAGCCCAACGCTTCTGCTCATGCGCCACAGTGATGCGGTTGACCGGTTCACCATCGCGAATGGCACTTAGTGAGGCGCATAGGTGCTGGGGATCGGTACGGAACATGGTGGAGCACATGCACACCATCGGCGACAGGAACCAGATCGGATGCTCGGGAAATTGCAGGCGCAACCGGTTGACCAGATTTAGCTCGGTCGCAATCGCAAAACTCCGGCCTTTTTCAGCTTGCGAGACATATTGGATAATGGCCTCGGTGGAGCCGACAAAATCAGCCGTTTCGCATACCTCGCGCGAGCATTCGGGGTGGGCGAGAATCTCGATGCCCGCATGGTTACGACGCATGGTGTCGGCATGTTCGGCCTTGAACAGCTGATGCACCGAGCAGAAGCCTTTCCATAAGATCAGGCGGGAGCGAAGGATGGCCTCGGGGCTGTTGCCGCCGAGCGGCAGTGACGGATCCCAGATAATCATATCGTTTTCATCAACGCCCATGGCCAGCGCTGTGTTTTCGCCCAGATGCTGATCGGGGAAAAACAGGATTTTCTCGCGATTGTTCCATGACCACTCGAGTATTTTTTGAGCATTGCCGGAGGTGCAGACAATACCGCCATGCTCGCCGCAAAAAGCTTTCAGAGCGGCGGTTGAATTGATATACGTGACCGGCGTGACACACTCATCCGGAGAAATCACCTCGGAGAGTTCTGCCCAGCAACGATTGATCTGTTCATCATCGGCCATGTCCGCCATCGAACAGCCGGCAGCCGGATCGGGCAGAATAACGCATTGATCGTCATCGGTCAGGATATCAGCCATTTCGGCCATAAAATGAACGCCGCAGAAGATAATATAGGGCGCCTTGGTCCTGGCTGCCGTCTGCGCCAGCTTCAGGGAGTCACCGGAGGCATCTGCAAAGGCGAACACCTCCTCGCGCTGGTAATGATGGCCAAGGATCAGTACCTGATCGCCGAGCTCTTCCTTCACAGCGCGAATGCGGTCCACGACCTCCTGTTCAGGGGTATCGTACAGTTCGTCCAGCAGCGTCCGTGCCTTGGTTGTCGTATCCATGCGCAAAGTGTCAGCGGGGTGGCTGAAGCTGTCAATCATCCGTGCAATATGCGGCACAGCATTCATGCCATCATTCATGCAACAACTGGCCTGTGCGATGCAGAAGGGACAGACTTGCACTAGGCTGCACACAGTCCGGCGGAATATCTGCCCGGCTGTGTGTTAACCGGCTCATAGGAATAGAAGGATTGCCAATGCCCGACCTGGAACAACTGATGCAAGGGTTACAGACCCCCGAATTCATCATCGGAGCGGCGATGCTGCTGTTGCTGATCCCTGTTGTTCTGGCTTTGAGGGCCTATCTGCGCCGCACCGCCGATGTCCGCCTCATGCGTCAGGTTTTTGCACGACATGGTGAAGAGTATGCCAGCGATGTCGTGCTACCGGACGGCCTGGACGGCTTCATGTTTGCCGATTATCTGTTGCTTTTACGTGGCAAAATTCTGCTGCTCAAGGTCATCGACCGGCGAGGGGTTGTCCTTGGAATGGACGATGGAGAGGAATGGACCTGCATTGAAAACAATCGCACCGAGAAATTCGCCAATCCGCTGACTAGCCTGAGGCAAACCGTTCTGCAGCTACGTCATGCTTTGGGCTTTGATGCCATTGATGCCGGCGTACTGTTTGGATCAGGCAGTGAATTTCCCCGGGGAGCACCCGAGGGTGTGCTGCAGTTGGCGGCGCTGGATGAGCAATTATCTGCAGCCAAAGGCAAGGAACGCGATCAGGAGCAGGCTCGTCATGTCTGGCAGAAGCTGAATGAGATGCGAGAGCAGGCGCGGCTGGCCCTGGAGCAGGAGCTGGGCTGACGGTAAA
>CAZDJY010000032.1:0-1103 GCA_964505835.1 uncultured Zetaproteobacteria bacterium
CAATACCTGAATCCGTCTGCACAGGCGCTGTTCAAGTCGATTGAACATTTCCTTCCGTGTAAGTCGGAAGATCTTGTCGGGCAATGCATTGATATCTTCCATAAGAACCCTGCTCATCAGCGGAAGTTCCTGGCAAGCAGAGAGAATCTTCCCGCCACTGCCGAGTTCAAAGCCGATGATAAGCATATCCGTTTCTCCGCCTATGCTGTGGAGAATCCGCTCGGTGAATGGGAGCACATCATGGTGTCGTGGAACGATGTGACCGAAGAGGTAGAGATGTCTTCGGCATTCGAGAGGCATATCGGTGGTCTGGTGCAAGAGCTCATTGCCTCCAGCGGGCAGGCGCAGGCTTCCTCGGAGGCCCTTTCCTCGATGGCCGAAGAATCCACCGCACAGGCCAGTGCGGTGACCGATAATGTGAATGAAGCGGCGCATAATGTGGCCACTGTGGCCAGCGCTGCGGAGGAACTTTCTGCATCCATTGCCGAAATCACCCGGCAGGTGGGCGATGCGGTAGCCATGTCCGGCAATGCGGCGCAGGAAGCCGAAGATAGCAATGCCATCATGCAGAAGCTGGCACAGGCATCACAGGAGATCGGTGATGTGATCCAGGTGATTACGGATATCGCCGAGCAAACCAATCTGCTGGCGCTCAATGCCAGCATCGAGGCAGCGCGGGCTGGGGATGCCGGTCGCGGCTTTGCTGTGGTGGCGGGCGAGGTGAAGGAATTGGCCAACCAGACAGCACAGGCCACCGAGCGCATATCGCAGCAGATCTCCGGCATCCAGTCGGAAAGCCAGCAAGCTGCGGATGCGATCGCGCATATCGGCGAGGTGATCGGCAAGATGAATGAAGTCAACCGCATGATATCCGCTGCGGCTGATGAACAGAATCAGGCTACCCGCGAAATCGCACAGAGCGCCCAGTATGCCAGTGAAGCGGCGCATAATGTGACCGAAGCTATCGGCGGTGTTTCCCAAGCCGCGGGTGATACCGGCAGAGCAGCCTCTGATGTGCTTGATGTGTCGGTGGATATGCGTTCCAAATCCGAGAACCTGAATCAGCGCGTGACGGATTTTTTAGAATCATTGCGCCGGTAGGA
>CAZDJY010000032.1:1203-3136 GCA_964505835.1 uncultured Zetaproteobacteria bacterium
AGCCTGCCCCTGGAAAAGACACCGCTGAACAAGCAGTTGGCGAACCGACTGCTGGGACCGGTGTTGTAAACCCGCCGATTGCATCGCGGGCCGCAGTCTCCGAGGTCAAGCAACCTGTAGCAAAGCAGAGCGTGGCAGCCTGCGCTGTAGCAGCGGATGCATCGATCAATGTTCCGGTTGCGGACGATTCGGGCGATGAGCATGGCCTGACACGCACCCGGCGTGAGTGGCTGCTGCTCGGTGAACGGGTATTTTCACATCCGCGCTATGCCGCGCTGATCGTCGTGGCGCTTGGCCTTTGTGCCTTCGAGCGCTATGCGGTATTGCTGGCAGCTCTGGCTGTGTTCTTCTCGGTTGAACTGGGTCTGCGCTTCTGGTTGCAGCGTGAGCGGAAATTCGCCAACCGTGCCGAACTCGGTTTTCTTCTCCTCGATGCGATTGCCACGCTCAGTCTGCTGTTCGCAGTCATGCAGCCAGCAGGGCTGGTCGCCGGCGGTATGTATCTGCGTCTGGCCCGTCTGCTGCGTGGGATGTACATGCTGCGTATGCTGCGCATCTTCCGGTTTTTAACCTACGAGACCCTGATCTATTCGATGCCCTATGCGATGGGTGTGCTCAGTCTGGCCGTGCTGGCCGTGCTGATCCCGGATATCGCGCTGTATGCCGGAGTGGTATTGATTCTGGAAGCAGTTTGCCGCGGTGTGGCCTTGCTGCATACCCTTGAAGACGGCGCACGCCGGCGTGCCGAGTTGGGCTTTGCAGGGCTGGATCTGTTAAGTAGTTGTGTGCTGCTAGGCGTGCTGCCCGGGCTTACGCCGGGCTGGGCATTACTCAGGGGTGTGCGCTTTCTGGTGATGCTCAATCCGATGGGCAATCTGTGGGCCGCACTGCTCAAGGTGGGTAGCCTGGAGGAGGTGCGTAAGGAATCGGCCATGCTGGCCGGGGTATTCGTGCTGCTGATGTCGCTCACCGCTCTGGCTGTGCTACATCTGTATCCCGGCATGGATTTGAGTGGCGATAAAGTGAATAACGCCGCCGATCATGCACCCTGGCAGGTGATCCTCTACAGCTTCCGTTTCCTGCTCGATCCTGGCAATGCCCCGGCCGATGCTTTTTCACCACTGCTGGCATTGACCACGATGGGGATTGTGCTTTCCGGTGTGTTCTTCTTCGCCTTGTTCGTCGGGCTGGGCTCGAATGTGATGCATTTTCTGCTGGAACAGTTAGCCAACAGCCCCTTGTCGGCTCGCGAATCCCTGCTGGTGGCAGGCTGGAGCAAGCAGGCCATGCCGGTGCTGCGTGTGTTCGACCAGATGTGCGCCCGCATGCGACGATCCTTCGCTTCGGCATGGATCTTCTTCGGGCCGGTGGGTAGCGGGGCGCGCTCCATCGGTCGCTGGCTGGCGGTGCGTCAGGCAGAAAGTGGCGAGCGCGGATTGATGCGCCGGTTCCGCTTGTCGGACGTGCGCTTCTCCTTCGTGTTTCAGTCGCGTTACAGCGGCTGGCAGGATCGTACATCAATCGCCGATATGCATGCGCTGATCAGGGATGGCGCACTGCCTGAAACGCAGGGTTCACCGGGCGTGGTGGTCTGCGATGCCGCTTTGCCCGAGGATATCCTCAGCGTGTATCGCGACTCGCTGGGTATGGATGTGCTCGATTCCGCATCGCTGAAGGCCCGCATGCTTTACCAGATGCACCACTGTGCACATATGCCGGAGCTCGGCGCGCGCATGCTTGATGCGGTCAACGGTGAATCGGGGCTGTATGCCGTGGCCTGGAATCTCACACTGCATGGCGATGCCTCAGGCGTGATGCTGGAGCACGATGGTCGGCGGGTGGGGCTGGAGGGCTGGTTGTCCCGTTGCTTCGAGCAGGGCATCAACCTGCTGGCCGGGCGCAGCGAAGACGGCGAGTTCCGTCTGTTCGGCGA
>CAZDJY010000032.1:3236-5218 GCA_964505835.1 uncultured Zetaproteobacteria bacterium
GCCCTGCATGTGCTGTTTCCCGGCGATCCCGAGACCAGGAGGCAGCGCCGCGAGCGCTTGAACGAATCGGTGGCAAGGGCCACCGAATGCACCGGCTGCAAGATCGAGGCACGTGTGCACTCTTGGTACGGCTTCAATCCCGAGGACATGCTTCCGCACCTGAAAGGCTGCAAGGTGGTGATGCTCTATCCCGAGGATGCCGAGGGAGGTGAGGATTCGCTGCTCGAGATGTGGCTCCACGAAACTGCCCGCATGCTCGATGCCCGCAAGGCGAAGGTGAAGTGGTGGACGCCGCCCAAGCTGATGGTGCTGCCGCGTGATTCGGCGAATGTGCCGGGCCTGCGTTCTGCCGCAACGGCATACGCTCATCTGGACATCCATGTCGGCTCGCCGGATAGCTTCCACGACGTGTTCATGGCCCGCCAACTACTCAGTCGCGTGATGCACCACAACCGCCCCGAACAGCTACGGCAGGAGCGCGTGGTTTTCGATTTCATGCAGGTGGTTCTGGGCGATGCGGTGATCATCGAGGATGTCGAGGTGGCTCGACTGTTCTCCGGCTCCTGTAACGACTGGGTGACAATCCAACGCGAGGCGAGCCAGCGCGGTTGGATGCTGATCGGCTACCTGTTACCCCGCGCCGAGGAAAGCGTCTGCGACCTGTTCCAAGCGCTCGATACGCTTTTCCCGCTGGATAAGGTGGAGAGCGGCAGCCGCATGCACCTGCTGGGTGGGACTGCCGTGGAATCCATGGATGCACCACACCATGCAGCGAGTCTCCTGTTCTGTCGTCGTGGTGTACTGCGCGAGAAGCCCGCAGCCAAAGAGCTGGCTAAGAAGCCCGGATTACCTAAGTCCGCCTCAGCATCTGAAGCAATAGCACCTGAGGCCATGCATCAAACAGCAGTCGATGCATCGGCAAGCGAGCCGATCGCAGAGCAAGAGTCCGCGCAAGCCCCGGTTGGGGAAGCTGCAGATGAGGAAAGTACAAAAGATTCCACAAATCCTGCCGATAAACAGGAAAGCGCAAGCAATGTACCGCCGCAAACCGGCCCTGATGGTACGCTGATTGCTAATGAGTCTACGCAAGCAGTTTCGCCAGAAGACATGGCCACCGAGGCAGCCGACTCTGCAGCGGATTTTTTGCCGCCCGTGGAAGACACAGGCAAGCCGGAAAGCGAGGAAACCGATACGGCTATTGCCGAACAGGGCATGTTGACCGAAGTCGCGAAGGAGGGTGAAGTGATGCAAAGCTCGGTATGGCCGGAGACGGCTGATAAACGTTTGCTGACCGTACTCAGCAAGCAAGTCGAGGGAGCCCTCGAATTGCTCAACTCAAGCACCGAGGATGGCCTCGTGAAACTCACCGATGCCATGGATCGCGATGTCGAGGGTGTGCTGGCCGACGACATTATGGCGGCCCTTACCGATTTACAGAACATCGATCGCGTGATGCAGCGACTGCGCAATGTGGAGTCCTGCCTGAACGACTGGAGCCATGCCGTGTCCAAGGCGGAGAGCGAGCAGGCGCTGTGGAAGGACGAGGTCGAAAAACGCTATGTCATGGAAGAAGAACGTCAGGTTCTGAGGAGTGAACTATGAGCGGAGCACCGAGAATCCTTATTGTCGAAGACTCGACCATGGTGCGGATCACGGTCAAGCGCACGCTCAGCGCCGTGGAATTCGGAGTCGAAGAAGCCAGGGATGGAGTCGAGGGACTGGAGAAGGTGCAGACCGCCGCCACGCCCTTCGACCTGATCCTGACTGACCTGAACATGCCCAACCTCGACGGCCTGAGCATGGTGCAGGCGATCCGCGCCACGCCCGGCTACGAGCAGACACCGATCGTGATGCTCACCACCGAGTCGGGCGAGGAAAAGAAAACCGTGGGCCACGATGCAGGCATCTCGGCATGGCTGGTTAAGCCGTTCGAGCCGGATGCGCTAGTCGAGGTGGTCGGCGGGATGCTGTTTTGATCGCAA
>CAZDJY010000032.1:5318-10155 GCA_964505835.1 uncultured Zetaproteobacteria bacterium
GATCGCAATACGGATCGAGGGACGGTAGCGAAGGAGTGAGACATGGATGAAGAACTGCTCGGCGAATTCCTCGTCGAAAGCAACGAAAACATGGCGGTCATCGAGCAGCAATTGATGACGCTGGAATCGAATCCGGGCGATGCGGCCCTGCTTGATGCGATCTTCCGCACGGTGCACACCGTGAAGGGCAGCTGCGGCTTCATCGGCCTAGGCAAGCTGGAAAAGGTGGCCCATGCAGGCGAGAACGTGCTCGGCAAGATGCGCTCCACCAAATACCCTGCCAGCCCCGAGATCGTCTCGATGCTTCTGGAGTGTGCGGATGCCATCCAGACCATCCTCGATGCCTTGCAGGAGAGCAACCAGGAGCCGGACCTGGATAACAGCGCTCTGATCCGCAGGCTCAATGCCGCTGAGCGCCTGATCGGTTCGGGCGCTGCCATGCCGGAAGAAGAACCGTCATCCACCACCCCTGCAGCGGAGCTTGCTCCTGCCGTGAGCGACAAGACGGAGGATGCACCGGAAGCAAGCAGCGATGCCGACGACTGGCTGAGTAGTTTTGATGACATGCGCGAGGCGCTGGCTTCGGCCGGGCTGGAAAGCCCGCAAGACGTGCTCGCTGCCGGGTTCAGTGATCTCAAGGCCCTGCCTGGCGTGGCCGCCGCCGACGCGCTAAAGCTGCTCGGCGTGGCCAGGAAGCTGGCGACGGCTCCTTCCAGGCCAGCAAAGAACGAAACGGCGAACGAGGTGAGCAGAACCCGAGACGACCAAACAACCGCCGCAGCTACGGTGCCCAAAGCCTCGGAGCCGCAGGCCGCGAAACCGGTCGAGGCCGTCAAGGCCCCGGCAGATACCGCCTCCAACACGACCGCCCCGTCTACCGCCAAGGCTGCCTCTGCTACTCCCAGAGCCACACCCGAAACCATCCGCGTGGACGTCTCCGTGCTCGATGCCCTGATGAACCAGGTCGGCGAATTGGTGCTCAGCCGCAACCGCCTGCTGCAGCTGGTCAGTGCCGCCGGTGGAAATATCCGTCATTCCCCCGAATCCGATGGGGCGGGCAGCGTGTTCAATGCGCTGGTGCCGCTCTCCCGGGACATCAACTATATCACCGAAAACCTGCAGGACCGTCTTCTGAAGACCCGTATGCAGCCGATCTCAACCATCTGGGGGACGGTGCCGCGCATCGTGCGTGACATGGGCCGCCAGCTGAACAAGAAGATAAACGTGCAGATGGTCGGCCAGGAGACCGAGCTGGACCGCACCATTCTCGCCGCCCTGAAGGACCCGCTGACGCACATCATCCGCAACAGCTGCGACCATGGCATTGAGCTGCCCTCGGAACGCCTGGAATCGGGCAAGCCGGACGCCGGCACGCTCACGCTCAGTGCTGAGCAGGAGGCGGGCTCCATCCTGATCGTGATCCGCGATGACGGTGCGGGCATCGATGCCTCGCGCGTCAAGGCCAAGGCCGTGGACATGGGTGTGTTGACCTCCGAAGCTGCCGAGGCAATGAGCGACAGCGCCGCCCTGCAACTGATTTTCCATGCCGGCCTGTCCACTGCCAAGAAGGTGAGCAACATCTCTGGTCGCGGCGTGGGCATGGACGTAGTGAAGAACGCCATCGAGAAGGCCGGCGGTAGCGTGGAGATCCAGAGCCGTCCCGGCGACGGCACCACGCTACGCATCCGCATCCCGCTCACCATGGCTATCATCTCGGCCATGCTGGTGCGCGCCGGCGGGCAAATGTTCGCCGTGCCGCAAATGAGCGTGCAGGAACTGCTCGCCGCCCCCACCGATTCCGGAGAATGGAGTGAGGTGGCCGGGCAACGCTTCTTTCGCTTGCGCGGCCAACTGCTGCCGGTAGTGCCCCTGATCGACAGCCTCGGCATGCAGCCGGCGAATGATACGTCTTCGCGCTCCATCGTCGTGGTGTACGCGGGAAATCGCCGTATCGGCCTGCAAGTGGACGAGATCCTCGGCTCGGAGGAACTGGTGGTGAAGCCGCTTGGCATGCATTTCCGCGATGCCGCGGTGTTTGGCGGTTGCAGCATTTTAGGCGACGGCAGCGTGGTGCCGATCCTCGAATGCAATGGCGTGGTCCAGTCACTCAAGTTGTCCGGCGAGGTCGAGATGCAGCAGGCCGAGATAGAAAGCCACATTGGCACTGGCGAGGAGCTGCAGCACACGCTGGTGTTCCGCGGCCAGGATCAGCTTTATGCCATCCCGATGATGCTCATCGAACGACTGGAAAGCCTTCAACCGGGGCGTATCGAGCGATCCGGCGGGCGCGAGGTTCTGCAATACCGCGGCGACGTGATCCCGGTGCTGCGCTGGAACCGCCTGCTGGGCGGCGACCCGGTACAGCGCGAGGAGGATTGCTGCCTGATCATCTCCGACAACGGCAAGCGCATGTGCCTGCACGTGGACGAGGTGGTGGATATCCTGCAGACCCCGTTACGCATTGAGATGAAGGCGAAGGAGGGGCTGTTCCTGGGCACATCGGTGATCCAGGAGCGATCGACCGAGGTGATCGACGTGTTCGAGTTGCTCAAGCTGGCCGACCCGGAATGGTTCAGCTCCGGCGACAATGCGCATGAGGAGGAACGACGCACGGTGTTGTTCGCCGAAGACGCGCCGTTCTTCCGTACCATGCTGATCCCGGTGCTGGAGAGCATGTCCTACGAGGTGTGGTATGCCCGCGACGGCGAAGAAGCACGCGATATCCTTTCCAGGCAAGTGCCGGACGTGGTGCTGACGGACCTCGAGATGCCGCGTCTGAACGGCTATGAACTGGCCGAATGGATCAGCGGACAGGAACGGCTCGCCGATGTACCTGTGATCGCCATCTCCTCTGCTCCGCCGGACGAGGACGATACCGAGCGCCGTCGCCATTTCCGGTATGTACTTGGCAAGATGGACCGGCAGGGGCTGGCTGAATGTCTGGGGAGCCTGAGTGGTGCTGCCGACGGACAGAGGCCGGTTTCATTCGAACGACCCGTTCTGGTCGGCGGGAGGCCGCAATGAGTGGCGCGACGACGACCCCCGACACCCGCACGCCCGAACACAGAGCCGGACGAGACGCTACCGAATGCTTCAGTTGCCGCGTGGGGGAGCAGTGGATCGCACTGCCGGTCTCCCAAGTGCTGGAGGTGATCACTCAGCAACGTCTCACCCCGATGCCGCAGGCTCCAAAAGGGGTACTTGGTCTGATCAATCTGCGCGGACGCATCATCACCGAGGTGGATGTGCGCACCATCCTCGGCCTGGAGCCAAGTGGGGCAGGCTGCCATGCACACGTGGTGATTGTGCAGAGCACGCAGGGCGAAGAAGTAGGTCTGGTGGTGGATCAGGTGGGTGCGGTGGCCGCGGTGGAATATGAGCGCTTCGAGAAGGTACCCGACACTCTGGATGCCATCTGGCAAAAGATCGGCGAGGGCGTACTCAAATTCGATTCGCATATCACGGTGATGTTGGATGTGGATCGCCTGTTGTCCCTTTCGCTTCCCGGCGGCGCGGAGGCCGCAGACGAGGCCGCAGCACCCGGCACTGTGCTGCATTGATGGGCAAAGGGAGAGAACGATGGCTGAAAAGGTGATGGTCGTGGACGACGCCCGTGTGGTTCGAGTGTCACTCGGAAAAATCATGCAGTCGCTCGGCTTCGAAGTGATTAAGTGCGAGGACGGCCAGCAGGCCATGCAGGCGATCGAGAAAAACCCCGATGTGGCCTTGATCATGCTGGACTGGCACATGCCGGTAATGAACGGTTATGACTTCCTCGTGCGACTGCGCGAGATGCCCGAGCACAACAGCTCACCGCTGGTGGTGATGGTGACCACCGAGGCCAGCATGCCTTCCATGATGAAAGCGCTGTCCGCCGGAGCTGACGAATATGTGATGAAACCCTTCGATGTAGGCATTATCAAGAGCAAGCTGGACTTGCTCGGTGTGGCTTACGCGGAATGATCCGCCTGCTGATTGCCGACGACTCCCCTGTGTTCCGGCACTTCCTGCGTAAGTGCGTCGGCAACATGGACGGCGTAGAGCTTGTGGGTGAGGCCCGCCACGGCGAGGACGCGCTGGCGAAAATCGCCGAGCTGGGTCCCGATGTAATGACCTTGGATATGACCATGCCGCGCATGGACGGCATGCAGGTCCTCCGGTCGCTGAAGACTGACCACCCTGATCTACCCGCTATCGTGCTGACCAGCGGTGAGGAAAGCGAAGCCGACCTCACCGTGGAAGCCCTGAATGCCGGTGCCTTCGATTTTATCCTCAAGCCCAGGGTCAGCGATGGCGACCCTGTGAAGGCGCTCACCGATGAGCTCCATCCACGCATCAGGGCGGCCTGTAAGGGGCGAAGGCGGGGAAGTTCTCCGGTAGTGCCTTCGGTATCGTTGCGTGCAAGGCCCTCAGCGGGCGCCGCACATCCCGATGTGCTGGCTATCGGCTCCAGCACCGGCGGTCCTGCCGCCCTGCATGCCGTGCTGGCTGCGCTTCCCGCCGATTTCCCGGTACCCATCGTGCTCACCCAGCACATGCCCAAGCTGTTCCTGGTGTCGCTGGTGGAGCGACTGGAGCGCGAGACCGAACTTACCTGCAAGTTGGCGGAAGAAGGTATGCCGATCCGGCGCGGGCATATCTACGTCGCACCCGGCGACTACCACATGGAGATTGTGCGCGACGGTTCAGAACTTGCCTGCTGCCTTTCTGATGCACCACCGGTGCACCACTGCCAGCCGGCCGTGGACCCGATGTTCGCCTCGCTGGCAAAGCTGGCGCCGAGGATCGCCACGCTGGCCGTGGTACTCACCGGCATGGGCGAGGATGGCGCGCGCGG